>NZ_ATLN01000077.1:0-55048 GCF_000416195.1 Pseudomonas sp. CFII68 | reverse complement strand
CAAGCCTGCCGCTGCCGCTGCTGCTGCCCCGGCGCCAGCCCGTGCTCCGGCGGCTGCGCCAGCGGACAAACCGGCCAGCGAAGCCGAGACCACCGTTCGGGTCGATACCGCACGCCTGGACGAGATCATGAACATGGTCGGCGAACTGGTGCTGGTGCGTAACCGTCTGGTGCGCCTGGGCCTCAATAGCCAGGACGAAGCCATGTCCAAGGCCGTGTCGAACCTCGACGTGGTCACGGCAGACCTGCAGACCGCGGTCATGAAGACCCGGATGCAGCCGATCAAGAAAGTCTTCGGGCGCTTCCCGCGCCTGGTTCGCGACCTGGCTCGCCAGCTCAAGAAAGAAATCAACCTGGAACTGGTGGGGGAAGAGACCGACCTCGACAAGAACCTTGTCGAGGCCCTGGCCGACCCGCTGGTCCACTTGGTGCGCAACGCAGTCGACCACGGCATCGAGTCGCCGGAGGAACGCGAAGCTTCAGGCAAGGTTCGTGGCGGCAAGGTGATCCTGGCCGCCGAGCAGGAGGGCGACCACATCCTGTTGTCGATCTCCGACGACGGCAAAGGCATGGACCCGAACGTGTTGCGTGCCATCGCGGTGAAACGCGGTGTGATGGACAAGGATGCCGCCGACCGCCTGAGCGAATCCGAGTGCTACAACCTGATCTTCGCCCCAGGTTTCTCGACCAAGACCGAGATCTCCGACGTGTCGGGCCGTGGCGTGGGCATGGACGTGGTGAAAACCAAGATTTCCCAGCTCAACGGTTCGATCAATATCTACTCGACCAAGGGCCTGGGCTCGAAGATCGTCATCAAGGTCCCGTTGACCCTGGCGATCATGCCGACCCTGATGGTGATGCTGGGCAACCAGGCATTCGCCTTCCCGCTGGTCAACGTCAACGAGATCTTCCACCTCGACCTGTCGCGCACCAACGTGGTGGACGGCCAGGAAGTGGTGATCGTACGGGACAAGGCACTGCCACTGTTCTACCTCAAGCGCTGGTTGGTCAGCTCCGCTGCTCATGTAGAGCAGGGCGAGGGCCATGTGGTGATCCTTTCGGTGGGCACCCAGCGGATCGGCTTTGTCGTCGACCAATTGGTGGGCCAGGAAGAAGTGGTCATCAAGCCGTTGGGCAAGATGCTCCAGGGCACCCCGGGCATGTCCGGCGCCACCATCACCGGCGACGGCCGCATCGCATTGATTCTCGATGTGCCAAGCATGCTCAAGCGTTACGCCGCCCGGCGTATTTGATTCTGGAGGGGCGTGGCCCAGGGCCGCGCCTCGTCTAACGGAGTGTTTATGGTAGTTAAAGTCCTGGTGGTGGACGATTCGGGGTTTTTCCGCCGCCGCGTCTCGGAAATTCTTTCGGCGGACACGAGTATTCAGGTCGTCGGTACCGCGACCAATGGCAAAGAGGCGATTGATCAGGCCCTGGCTCTCAAGCCGGACGTGATCACCATGGACTACGAGATGCCGATGATGGACGGCATCACGGCCGTGCGACATATCATGCAGCGCTGCCCGACGCCGGTATTGATGTTCTCGTCCCTGACCCACGAAGGCGCCCGGGTGACCCTCGATGCGCTGGACGCCGGGGCGGTGGATTTCCTGCCAAAGAACTTCGAAGACATTTCGCGCAACCCCGACAAGGTCCGGCAGTTGCTCTGCGAAAAAGTCCATAGCATTTCCCGCAGCAACCGCCGTGTCGGTGCCTACAGCGCACCGGCGCCAGCCCCTGTTGCGGCGCCAAGCCCGGCACCGTCGCCGACACCGACTGCATCGAGCAGCTTCAATCCGGCACCGGTACGCAGCGCCCCGGCACCTGCGCCGGCTCGCTCGGCGGCGCCCGCCAGTGCCTCGTCACCAGCACCCAAGCGCAAAGCCTACAAGCTGGTCGCTATCGGCACGTCCACGGGTGGCCCGGTGGCACTGCAGCGGGTCCTGACCCAGTTGCCGGCCAACTTCCCGGCCCCCATCGTGCTGATCCAGCACATGCCTGCAGCGTTCACCAAGGCGTTTGCCGAGCGCCTGGACAAGCTGTGCAACATCAGCGTCAAGGAAGCCGAGGATGGCGACATCCTGCGTCCAGGCCTGGCGTTGTTGGCCCCGGGTGGCAAGCAGATGATGATCGATGGCCGCGGCGCGGTGAAAATCCTGCCGGGCGACGAGCGTCTGAACTACAAGCCTTGCGTGGACATTACCTTCGGTTCTGCGGCCAAGTCCTACGGTGACAAAGTTCTGGCGGTGGTGCTCACCGGCATGGGCGCCGACGGTCGCGAAGGCGCGCGCCTGCTCAAGCAGGGCGGCAGTGCAATCTGGGCCCAGGACGAAGCCAGTTGCGTGATCTACGGCATGCCAATGGCCATCGTAAAAGCCGATCTTGCCGATGCGGTGTACGGATTGGACGACATCGGTAGACACCTGGTCGAGGCCTGCATTTAATGGATGTGCTCAGCCTGATTGGCATCATTATGGCGTTCGTCGCCATCATTGGCGGCAATTATCTGGAAGGCGGTCATCTGGGCGCCCTGGCCAACGGCCCGGCGGCGTTGATCGTGATCGGTGGCACCGTTGGCGCAGCGCTGTTGCAGTCGCCCATGAGCGCTTTCAAGCGCGCCATGCAGGTGCTGATCTGGATTCTGTTCCCGCCCCGTGTCGACCTGGCTGGTGGTATCGATCGTGTCGTGAATTGGAGCCTGACCGCGCGCAAGGAAGGCCTGCTGGGTCTGGAAGGGGTGGCCGATGCCGAACCGGACAACTACTCACGCAAAGGCCTGCAATTGCTGGTGGACGGCGCCGAGCCGGAAGCCATCCGCAGCATCCTGGAGGTGGATTTCTACACCCAGGAAAGTCGCGACATCGAGGCGGCCAAGGTATTCGAAAGCATGGGCGGCTACGCGCCGACCATCGGCATCATCGGTGCGGTGATGGGCCTGATCCATGTGATGGGCAACCTGGCCGATCCGTCGCAACTGGGCAGTGGCATCGCCGTGGCGTTTGTCGCCACGATCTACGGCGTGGCGAGTGCCAACCTGGTGCTGCTGCCCATCGCGGCCAAACTCAAGTCCATCGCGTTGCGCCAGTCGCGCTATCGCGAAATGCTGCTGGAGGGGATCCTGTCGATCGCCGAAGGTGAAAACCCACGCTCCATTGAGTTGAAGCTGCAAGGCTTCATGGACTAATGGGGGATATGGAGCATGGCACGTCGCAGGCATCGTGAAGAACACGTCAACCATGAACGCTGGCTGGTTTCCTACGCCGACTTCATCACGCTGCTGTTCGCTTTTTTCGTGGTCATGTATTCGATCTCGTCGGTCAACGAAGGCAAGTACAAAGTCATTTCCGAGGCATTGATCGGTGTCTTTACCGACTCCGACCGCGCCCTCAAGCCTATCCCCATCGGTGAGGAGCGGCCGAAGACCACGACCCCGGCCAAGCCCTTGGTCAAGGACAGCGAGCAGGTCGAGGCCGGTATCGCCGGCAGTAGCGATCCGTTGAAAAGCATCGCCGACGATATCAGCGCGGCGTTCGGTGACCTGATCAGCTCCAACCAGATGACTGTGCGCGGCAACGAGTTGTGGGTCGAGATCGAACTCAATTCCAGTCTGTTGTTCGGCAGCGGCGATGCCATGCCCAGCGACATGGCGTTCAACATCATCGATAAGGTCGCGGCGATCCTCAAGCCCTTCGACAACCCGATCCATGTCGAAGGCTTCACGGACGACCAGCCGATCCGTACTGCGCAGTACCCGACCAACTGGGAACTGTCCTCGGCCCGTTCGGCGAGCATCGTGCGCATGCTGGCGATGCAGGGCGTGAAGCCTGGTCGCCTGGCCTCGGTGGGTTACGGCGAGTTCCAGCCGGTCGCCAATAACGCCACTGCCGAGGGGCGCGCGCGCAACCGGCGGGTGGTGCTGGTGGTGTCGCGTAACCTGGATGTGCGTCGCAGCCTGACCGGTACCGGTACGACCAATGCAACTCCGGATGCGGCATTGAAGCGGGCTGGCACACAAACTGCACCGGCTCCGGTCAAGTCGCCGGGAAGACAGAGTGCCGTCAATTCTCCGTCACCCGCTTTATAACCGAGCTATTTCTCGGTCGAGCCTGTTTCGGCCGGGAGGAACGATCCGAATGAGAGTCTGGGCAGTCGCCAATCAAAAAGGTGGTGTGGGCAAGACCACATCTTCCATCGCTTTAGCCGGGTTGCTGGCCGAGGCGGGCAAGCGCGTGGTCATCGTCGATCTGGACCCCCACGGCTCGATGACCAGCTATTTCGGCTACGATCCTGACAGCCTGGAGCACAGCAACTACGACCTATTCCTGCACAAGGGCGTAGTGCCCGAGGGCCTGCCGGGGCAGTTGCTGTTATCCACCAGCGACGAGCGGATTTCCCTGTTGCCGTCGAGCACCGCCCTCGCCACCCTGGAGCGACAGTCGCCCGGGCAGAGCGGCCTGGGTCTGGTGATCGCCAAGAGTCTGGCGCAGCTGTGGCAGGATTTCGATTACGCAATCATCGACAGCCCGCCGTTGCTGGGCCTGCTGATGGTCAATGCCTTGGCGGCCAGCCAGCAGTTGGTGATCCCGGTACAGACCGAGCACTTGGCGGTCAAAGGCCTGGAGCGCATGGTCAATACGCTGGCGATGGTCAACCGCTCGCGCAAACAGACGCTGGCCTTCAACATCGTGCCGACCTTGTTCGATCGTCGCACCCAGGCGTCCCTGGGTACCCTGCGGGTGTTGCGGGACATGTACCCGGATGACATCTGGCAAGGCTATATCCCCGTCGACACCCGCTTGCGGGACGCCAGCCGCGCCGGAGTGACCCCTTCGCAATTCGATGGCAAGAGCCGTGGCGTGCTGGCTTACCGGGCGCTGCTCAAGCACCTGCTGGCCCAGCAGCTTGTTCCGCAGCAGGTGGCTTAAGTGACGAGGTTTTCCACTGGCATCGTGTTCGCTTGCGAGCGCTCAAGTCCTACCGCATTCATGCCGATAACCTCTTCAAGTGGCGCACTGTTCCTATGAGCCGCCCGATAAAGACAACCTCGCGTCCGCAAATGGCCCTGCAATCCTATCTGGATGGGCTGCTGCAGGAAGCGACCGAAGAATTGCCACCGCCGCCAAGCGTGATCGAGGCGTTGCCCGAGCACGTTGAAGCCAAGGGTGTGCTGGATGAATTTCAAGCGGCCGTGCTCGAAGAGCAGGCCCGTGACGCACAGAAAGCAGTAGTGGCTGCAGCGGTCGAGGCGCCGTTTATCAAGCCTCAGGTGGCGGTCCTGGACGCGCCTGCGCCGATCCTGGCGTCGGTCTCGACCGTTGCCCCGCTGCTACAAGGCCTGGTGACGCCGGTGGTGGAAATCCACCTGCCGCCGAGCAATCCGCCGCCACCGGTGCCGGGCGACGACCGTCCGGCCTGGGCTGCCGAGCCGTTCGAGTGTTTGTTGTTCGATGTGGCCGGGTTGACCCTGGCGGTGCCGCTGGTATGCCTGGGATCGATTTATTCCCTGGCCGGGCAGGAATTGACGCCGTTGTTTGGCCAGCCGGAATGGTTCCTCGGGATCCTGCCGAGCCAGGCCGGCAACCTGAAGGTCCTGGATACCGCGCGCTGGGTCATGCCGGACCGTTATCGCGATGACTTTCGCCAAGGCTTGCAGTACGTGATTTCAGTGCAGGGTTACGAGTGGGGTTTGGCGGTGCATCAGGTCAGTCGCTCGCTGCGCCTGGACCCGAACGAGATCAAGTGGCGCAGCCATCGAGGGCAACGGCCATGGCTGGCCGGTACGGTGATCGAGCACATGTGCGCCTTGCTGGACGTTTCCGAGCTGGCGGAGCTGATCGCCAGCGGCGGGGCAAAACACCTGGGCGGCAGCAAGCCGGTCCAGAAACCGAAATAAGACAACCGGTGGCGCACAGCGTCGCCGGACAGAATACACGCCGCCACAGGCGGTTTTTCGAGGGGTCAGGGTATGAATGATAAGGCGTCGTCTCAAAAGGGTTCTGAAGATCCGATTCTGCAATGGGTGACCTTCAAGCTCGATAACGAAACCTACGGCATCAACGTGATGCGCGTTCAGGAAGTGCTGCGCTATACCGAGATCGCCCCGGTTCCGGGTGCGCCGAGCTACGTGCTGGGCATCATCAACCTGCGTGGCAACGTGGTCACGGTGATCGATACCCGCCAGCGCTTCGGCCTGATGAATGCCGAGATCAGCGACAACACCCGGATCGTCATCATCGAAGCCGACAAGCAAGTGGTTGGCATCATGGTCGACAGCGTCGCCGAAGTGGTTTACCTGCGTCAGTCGGAAATCGAGACTGCGCCGAACGTGGGTAACGAAGAATCTGCCAAGTTCATTCAGGGCGTGTGCAACAAGAACAACGAGTTGTTGATTCTGGTTGAACTGGACAAGATGATGAGCGAAGAAGAGTGGTCGGAACTGGAGAGTATCTGATTTGATTCTTGAGGTAGCAGTCATTGTCCTGTTCCTTTTCTGGGCAGGCACGCTGGCGATGTTCTTGGCGTACATACGTGGCCAGCGGCAGATCGCCGCTCAGCAGGCCCAGGGCGATGCGTTGCGCGACCAGCGCATCAAGGACCTGGCCAAGCGCGTCGACGATTACCAGAACGGCACCGTGCGCATGGGCGAAGCGCTCCATGAGCTGCGTGCCGTGGTCGCGCCGTTGCCGGATAAACTCGCCCAGTTGGAACAGCGCGACCCCTCCAGCCTGTCCTTCGCCCAGGCCGCCCGCCTGGTGGGCATGGGCGCCAGCGTCGACGAACTGACCCAAGCCTGCGGCCTGACCCAGGCCGAGGCGGAGTTGATGAGCAAGCTGCACAAGGGCGGCTGAACGCATTCTCCCCAATCCAATGTGGGAGCCTGCTCGCGATAGCGGTGTGTCAGTCTCTCAATATTGACTGACAGGGCCCCATCGCGAGCAGGCTCACTCCCACAGGTTTTCTGGGGCTTGCAGATTGATTATTTTTAACCCAAAACGCAGCCCAGGTGGCTAATACCTGTCAGTTAAACAGCAAACCTGTGGGAGCAAAGCTTGCTCGGGATTGCGGTAAGCCAGCCGACAACAATATTGGCGACTCTGCCGCTATCGCGAGCAAGCTTTGCTCCCACAGGATTATGCCGTTTGCTCCTAACTGACAGGCATTAGTCCAGGTGGCTGTGATTAATAATCGTCGCCGCGGTCGGTCACATCCTTTTCGACACTCGGCGCATTCGGGTCGTAGCCCTGGGGAAACTTGCCCTTGAGGTTCCAGGCGAACGCAATGATCTCGGCAATCGTGCGGTACAGCTCTTCCGGGATGCTGTCCCCCAATTCCATCCGTGCCAACAGCTTCACCAACTCGGCGTTTTCATAGATCGGCACTTCACTTTCGCGGGCAATGCGCAGGATTTCCTCGGCCAGGGCCTCGTCGCCCTTGGCGGTGAGGGTCGGGGCGTGGTGACCGTCGTACTTGAGGGCAATGGCCTGGCGGGGTTCGGTATGGGTTGTCATGCGGTTTCGTCCACCCAGCGTTGTTCCAGGCGAGTCTTGGGGCCTTGGGGCGGGGTGCCGAGGTGGCAGTCCAGGTCGCCGACGTTCAGGCCGCAAGTCACCAGGCGCTCACGCAAGGCTGTCAGGTTGCTTTCGATCAGGCTCGCGGTGTACGGCCGTTCGGCCCACAACTGGCTGGAGAGGCTGCCGCTGAGCAACTGGGCCTGAACCTGCAGCGGGCCGAGCGGTTCCATGTCGAATGCCAGTTCCACCCGCCAGAGCTGCTGTTTCGGCTCGCGTTCTTCCCTGCGCTCGTTTGGCTGCTCCCGGGGCGGGGTTTCCTCGCGCTGGAACTTGACCTGCAACGGCACGATGTCCTGCAAGTTGCGCATCGGGATTTCCAATTGCCAGGTGCTCATCAGCCGACCGTCGTCGGTCAGGCCGGTCTGCTCCAGGCTCGACAATTGATGGCTTTGCAAGCGTGACACGGCGGCAGCGGCCAGGCGCAGCAGGTGTTCGAGGTCGCCTTCTTCGTCCTGGCCTTTCATCTGGCGCGAGGGCAGGGGGAAGCTGGTGGGTTGCGGCTTGGCGCTGACCTGGCCGAGCATCCCCAGGGCGCTGCGGACGAAGCTCGGCAGGACTTGGGCCAGCGTATTGGCGGCAATGATGGCGCCGAGGTTGGTGGAGGCGGGCAGGGCCGGTGTCAGTTGGGCGATCAGTTTCAGCAGGTCGCCTTTCATGTCCGGCGCCAGGCTCGGTGGTTGCCCAGCGAGCAATTTGCTTTCCAGGAATACGCCGCTGGCGACCATGGCTTGGGCCAAACCCTTGGGTGTGCTCAGTTGCTGGACATCCGGCAGGCCAGCCAACAAACGAGTCACCGCGGCGCGCAGCTCGGTGCCGGTGTCGTCAGTGGCCGGCAGGTTTTGCAGGGCGCTGATCAGGCTGTCCAGCGAGCCCTGGCGACTCACTTGGGTGACCAGTTGCTGGCTTACCGCCAGTTGCTCCTGGCGGTTGCTCAGCGGAACGAACTTCAGCGTCTGGGCATCTTGCACCTGGGCGCTCAACAGCGTGCCGATGCGCAGCGGTTGGGGGCTGTCGATGTCCAGGGTGCTGCCCGCCTGGGCGGTGTTGAGCAAGCTTACCAACGATCGATACACCGTCGGTTGCCCTGGCAGCTGCGGCAACGCCTGACTGGTCAGCACTTTGCCTTGCAGCAGGGTGCCTACCGGCAACTGCGCGGTGTCGATTCGGGTGAGGGTGGCGACGCTGGAGGACACGGCCTGTTGCACGGCAATCGCCAGGTTGCTGGCGGACGGTTGGGTCACGGCCAGGCTGGTGCCCTGGGGGAGCGGCTGGGTGCTGGTGGCCTGCACGGTGGTCTGGCGGCCGCTCTCCAGCGTGACCTTGAGCAACAGCTGGAAAGTCTGGTCGGCCTGCTTGAGCGATAGCACTTCGGCCTGGGCAGTCTGGCCCGAGCCGATCAGGCCTTGGGCCGGCACCAGCAGTTTGAGCAACTCGCCACTGACCGCCGGCATACGCGTCGTTGCCGTGGACTGGGGCAGCGGCAGGATGTTCATGTCGCCTGTCATCTGCGGTCTTACCTTGGGAAAATAAGCCCTCTTTAGCGTAGGGCATCACATGTATAATGCCGCCCGTCTTTCAGGGAGTGGCGAAAACCTTGCAATTGTTTGACGCAGCTCTGTGGAACAGGTCGTCAAAGCATCTATGCTGCACCTCTTTAACGGCCGCTGCACCGCCGACTTGAACCGTATAAGGCCCGCGATCCCTTGAGCAATCCTCTCCTGCAAACCGTCGGCCTCGCCTGTGAGCGAGACTTGCGACTGCTTTTCGAAAATCTCGAATTGAGACTCTCGCGTGGCGATATGGTGCAAATCAGTGGCCCCAACGGCAGTGGCAAGACCAGCCTGTTGCGCCTGTTGGCCGGGTTGATGCAGCCCACCGCAGGCCAGGTGTTGCTCAATGGCCAACCCTTGCACAGCCAGCGCAGCGAACTGGCCCGCAACCTGCTCTGGATCGGCCATGCCGCCGGCATCAAGGACTTGCTGACCCCCGAAGAAAACCTCAGTTGGCTCTGCGCATTGCATACGCCGGCCGGCCGCGAGGCGATCTGGCAGGCGTTGGCGGCGGTAGGGCTGCGCGGCTTCGAAGACGTGCCGAGCCACACCCTGTCCGCCGGCCAGCAACGCCGCGTGGCCCTGGCCCGGCTGTACCTGGACAGCCCTCCGTTGTGGATTCTCGACGAACCATTCACCGCCCTGGACAAGCAGGGCGTCGCGCAGCTTGAGGAACACCTGGCCCGGCACTGTGAAAACGGCGGCATGGTGCTCTTGACCACCCACCACACGCTGGCGCGAATGCCGGCCGGTTATCGCAACATTGATCTGGGGAACTGGGCCGTATGAGTGTGTTTGGCCTGTTGCTTGCCCGCGAGGCGCGCCTGCTGTTCCGTCGTCCGGCCGAATTGGCCAATCCGCTGGTGTTCTTCGCGATCGTCATCGCGCTGTTCCCGTTGGCGGTCGGTCCGGAGACTCAATTGTTGCAAACCTTGTCTCCGGGGCTGGTCTGGGTGGCCGCGCTTTTATCAGTCCTGCTCTCGCTGGACGGGCTTTTCCGCAGTGATTTCGAAGACGGGTCACTGGAACAGTGGGTCCTTTCGTCGCACCCCCTGGCCCTTCTGGTTTTGGCCAAGGTACTGGCACACTGGGTTTTTTCCGGGCTGGCGCTGGTGCTGCTCTCGCCGCTGCTGGCGATGATGCTGGGGCTGCCCGGGGCGTGCATGCCGGTGCTGCTGGTGTCGCTGCTGCTGGGCACGCCGGTGCTGAGCCTGCTCGGTGCGGTGGGCGCGGCATTGACGGTGGGTTTGAAGCGCGGCGGCCTGTTGCTGGCGCTGCTGATCCTGCCGTTGTATATCCCGGTCTTGATCCTGGGCAGTGGTGCCTTGCAAGCGGCCTTGCAAGGGATGCCCGCGACCGGTTATCTGCTGTGGCTTGGGAGCCTGACCGCCCTGGCGATAACCCTGACACCCTTTGCAATAGCCGCTGGCCTGAAAATCAGCGTCGGCGAATAATAACGAGGCCAGGTCAAAAACTGACCACTTCTTCGGAAGTAAAGGCTGACCCGGCGGTTCGCGATGGCGAGCCGCAACCGTGATGGAAACAGCAATGAACTGGACCTGGTTTCACAAGCTCGGCTCACCCAAATGGTTCTACGGCATCAGCGGCAAACTGCTCCCATGGTTGAGCATTGCTGCGTTGTTGCTGATTGGTTTTGGCGTAGTCTGGGGCCTGGCCTTCGCACCGCCGGACTACCAGCAAGGCAACAGCTTCCGCATCATCTACATCCACGTGCCCACGGCGATGCTGGCCCAGTCCGTCTACGTGATGCTGGCGGTGTGCGGTGTGGTCGGGCTGGTGTGGAAGATGAAACTGGCCGACGTCGCCCTGCAATGCGCCGCCCCCATTGGCGCCTGGATGACCGCCGTGGCGCTGGTCACCGGGGCCATCTGGGGCAAGCCGACCTGGGGTTCGTGGTGGGTCTGGGATGCGCGACTGACGTCGATGTTGATCCTGCTGTTCCTGTACTTCGGTCTTATTGCGCTGGGCAACGCCATCAGCAATCGTGACAGTGCCGCCAAGGCCTGCGCCGTGCTGGCGATTGTCGGTGTGATCAACATCCCGATCATCAAGTACTCGGTGGAGTGGTGGAACACCCTGCACCAGGGCGCGACCTTCACCCTCACCGAAAAACCGGCGATGCCCGTCGAAATGTGGCTGCCGCTGTTGCTGACTGTGCTGGGTTTCTACTGTTTCTTCGGCGCGGTGCTGTTGCTGCGCATGCGCCTGGAAGTGCTCAAGCGCGAGTCCCGGGCCAGTTGGGTGAAGGCCGAAGTACAGAACAGCCTGGAGGCCGCTCGATGAGTTTCGCTTCATTCGGCGATTTCCTCGCCATGGGCCATCATGGCCTGTATGTCTGGTCAGCCTATGGCATTTGCCTGGCAGTGGTAGTCCTCAACGTGGCGGTGCCGATCCTGGCCCGCAAGCGGTATCTGCAACAAGAGGCGCGTCGTCTGCGCCGGGAGAACGGTCAGTGAATCCGCTGCGCAAAAAACGTCTAATCATCATTCTTGCGATCCTGGTGGGTGTCGGTGCCGCAGTCGCCCTGGCCCTGAGCGCCTTGCAGCAGAACATCAACCTGTTCTACACCCCGACCCAGATCGCCAACGGCGAAGCGCCGAAAGACACGCGTATCCGCGCCGGCGGCATGGTGGAAAAAGGTTCGCTGGTGCGTTCCGGGGATTCGCTGGACGTGAAGTTCAACGTCACCGACTTCAGCAAGACCGTGACCATCACCTATCGCGGCATCCTTCCGGACTTGTTCCGCGAAGGGCAGGGCATCGTCGCCCTGGGCAAGCTCAATGCCGACGGCGTGGTGGTGGCCGATGAAGTGCTGGCCAAGCACGACGAAAAATACATGCCGCCGGAAGTGACCAAGGCCCTGAAAGACAGCGGCCAGTCGGCGCCCGCTCCCGTGAAGGAGGGCTGATTCATGACGACCGGCATCTTTATTCCCGAACTGGGCCACCTGGCGATGATCCTGGCCCTGTGTTTCTCCCTGGTACAGGCCGTGGTGCCCTTGCTCGGAGCCTGGCGCGGCGACCGCTTGTGGATGAGCCTGGCCCAGCCGGCGGCGTGGGGGCAGTTCGCCTTTATGCTATTCGCCTTCGGTTGCCTGACCTATGCGTTCATGGCCGATGACTTTTCCGTGGAGTACGTCGCCAGCAACTCCAACAGCGCCTTGCCCTGGTACTACAAGTTCAGCGCCGTGTGGGGCGCCCACGAAGGCTCGCTGTTGCTCTGGGCGTTGATCCTCGCCGGCTGGACCTTCGCCGTCTCGGTGTTCTCCCGACAGTTGCCGCAAGTGATGCTGGCGCGGGTCCTGGCAGTGATGGGCATGATCAGCACCGGTTTTCTGCTGTTTTTGATCGTCACCTCCAACCCGTTCGAGCGCATCCTGCCGCAGATGCCGACGGATGGCCGCGACCTCAATCCATTGCTGCAAGACATCGGCCTGATCGTTCACCCGCCGATGCTCTACATGGGCTACGTCGGCTTCTCCGTGGCCTTCGCTTTCGCCATCGCCGCGTTGCTCGGTGGTCGTCTCGATGCCGCATGGGCACGCTGGTCGCGTCCATGGACCATCGTCGCCTGGGCCTTCCTCGGCATCGGCATCACCCTCGGTTCGTGGTGGGCCTACTACGAACTCGGCTGGGGCGGCTGGTGGTTCTGGGACCCGGTGGAAAACGCCTCGTTCATGCCCTGGTTGGTGGGTACGGCGCTGATCCACTCCCTGGCCGTCACGGAAAAACGCGGTGTGTTCAAGAGCTGGACCGTGCTGCTGGCCATCGCGGCGTTCTCGCTGAGCCTGCTGGGGACGTTCCTGGTGCGTTCCGGCGTGCTGACGTCGGTGCACGCCTTCGCCTCGGACCCTGAACGTGGCGTGTTCATCCTGATGTTCCTGATGTTCGTGGTCGGCGGCTCGCTGACGTTGTTCGCCCTGCGTGCGCCAGTGGTCAAGAGCCAGGTCGGCTTCAACCTCTGGTCGCGGGAAACCCTGCTGCTGGGCAACAACCTGGTGTTGGTGGTGGCCGCGTCGATGATCCTGCTGGGAACGTTGTACCCGCTGGTGCTCGACGCGCTGTCCGGCGCCAAGCTGTCGGTCGGGCCGCCGTACTTCAATGCGCTGTTCATCCCGCTGATGGCGATCCTGATGGTGGTGATGGCCATCGGCATGCTGGTGCGCTGGAAAGACACTCCGGTCAAGTGGCTGCTGGGCATGTTGACCCCGGTGCTGCTGGGCACGGCCGCCCTGGCCGTGGCGGCCGGCGTGGCGTATGGCGACTTCAACTGGGCGGTGCTGGCGACGTTCGGTCTGGCGGCCTGGGTATTGCTGGCGGGGGTACGGGACATCTTCGACAAGACCCGGCACAAAGGCCTGATCAAGGGCCTGCCGACCCTGACCCGCAGTTACTGGGGCATGCAGATCGCCCACCTGGGCATCGCCGTCTGCGCCCTGGGTGTGGTGCTGTCCAGCCAGAACAGCGCCGAGCGCGACCTGCGCCTGGCGCCGGGAGAGTCCATGGACCTGGCCGGCTATCAGTTCGTTTTCGAGGGTGCCAAGCATTTCGAGGGCCCGAACTTCACGTCCGACAAAGGCACCGTGCGGGTCATCCGCAACGGCCAGGAAATCACCGTGCTGCACCCGGAAAAACGTCTCTACACCGTGCAGAACTCGGTCATGACCGAAGCCGGGATCGATGCCGGTTTCACCCGCGATCTCTACGTGGCGCTAGGCGAGTCCCTGGGCGACGGCGCGTGGGCGGTGCGGGTCCACGTCAAGCCGTTCGTACGCTGGATCTGGTTCGGTGGCTTGCTCACCGGCCTGGGTGGGGTGCTGGCGGCGCTGGATCGTCGTTATCGAGTCAAGGTGAAAACCCGGGTGCGTGAAGCCCTGGGTGTGACGGGAGCCACTGCATGAAACGTTGGTTGATGTTGGTGCCGCTGGCATTGTTCCTGTTGATGGCGGTGTTTTTGTATCGTGGGCTGTACCTGAATCCGACCGAGTTGCCCTCGGCGATGATCGGCAAGCCGTTCCCGGAGTTTTCCCTGCCTTCGGTGCAAGGTGACAAGACCCTGACCCGCGCCGACCTGCTGGGCAAGCCGGCCCTGGTCAACGTATGGGGCACCTGGTGCATTTCCTGCCGGGTTGAACACCCGGTGCTGAACAAGCTGGCCCAGAACGGCGTGGTGATCTACGGCGTCAACTACAAGGACGTCAACGCCGACGCCTTGAAGTGGCTGGCCGAGTTCCATAACCCGTATCAGCTGGACATCCGCGACGAAGACGGCTCCCTGGGCCTGAACCTGGGTGTCTACGGGGCGCCGGAAACCTTCTTCATCGATGCCAAGGGCATCATCCGCGACAAGTTCGTCGGCGTGATCGACGAACAGGTCTGGCGCGAGAAACTGGCCGCCAAGTATCAGGCACTGGTGGACGAGGCCAAACCATGAAGCGCTGGTTAGCCGCTGCCATCCTCGGTTTGAGCCTGGCCGGTGTGGCCCATGCCGCCATCGACACTTACGAATTCGCCAACGACGGCGAGCGCGAGCGGTTTCGCGAACTGACCAAGGAACTGCGCTGCCCCAAGTGCCAGAACCAGGACATCGCCGACTCCAACGCGCCGATTGCCGCCGACTTGCGCAAGGAAATCTTCCGCATGCTCGGCGAGGGCAAGGACAACCAGCAGATCATCGACTTCATGGTCGATCGCTACGGTGAGTTCGTGCGTTACAACCCCGCCCTGTCCTCCAAGACCGCGCTGCTCTGGTTCGGCCCTGCCGGGCTGTTGCTTGGCGGTTTCGTGGTCATTGCAGTGATCGTCCGTCGGCGCCGGGTCCAGCGCACGGCCGCCCCGGACACGCTTTCTGTCGAAGAGCGCCAGCGCCTCGACCAACTGTTGGATAAAACCAAGCATGATTGATTTCTGGCTCGCCGCAGGTCTGCTTCTTCTGGTTGCCCTGAGTTTTCTGTTGATCCCTGTACTGCGTGGTCGCCGCGCCCAGTTGGAGGAGGACCGTACCGCGCTCAACGTGGCGTTGTATCAGGAACGCGTCGCCGAATTGCAGACCGAGCGGGAGGAGGGCGTGCTCAACGCCGCGCAACTGGACACCGGTCGCGCCGAAGCCGCCCGTGAACTGCTCGCCGACACCGAGGGTGCCGATGCGCCGCGCGAATCCCGGTTGGGCAAGCCGTTGCCGTTGCTCGCCGCCGTGCTGGTGCCGGTATTGGGCCTGGCGCTGTACCTGCATTTCGGCGCCAGTGACAAGGTCGAGTTGACCCGTGAGTTCGCCCAGGCGCCGCAGTCGATGGAAGAGATGACCCAGCGCCTGGAGCGTGCGGTGGCGGCGCAGCCGGATAACGCCGAGGGCCTGTATTTTCTCGGGCGTACCTACATGGCCCAGGATCGACCCGCCGACGCGGCGAAGCTCTTCGAGCGCACCGTGGCGGTGGCCGGTCGTCAACCCGAACTGCTGGGCCAATGGGCCCAGGCGCAATATTTTGCCGATGGCAAGAAATGGTCGGACAAACTCCAGGCCCTGACCGACGAAGCGTTGAAGCTCGATCCGAAGGAAGTCACCAGCCTCGGCCTGTTGGGTATTGCTGCCTTTGAAGGTGAACGCTATCAGGACGCGATCAATTACTGGGGGCGTCTGCTGGTGGAACTGCCGGAGGGTGACAAGTCCCGTGAAGCGCTGCAGGGCGGCATCACCCGCGCCACCGAGAAGCTGCAAGCCAGCGGTGGCAAGGTCGCCCAGGCGCCGGTGACCAAGGCTGCGGCACTGCTCAAGGTGCGCGTCGACCTGGCACCGGCACTCAAGGCCAAGGTGCAACCGGGCGACAGCGTGTTCATCTTCGCTCGCGCCGTTAGCGGCCCGCCGGCGCCGCTGGCCGCCAAGCGCCTGACGGTTGCCGATCTGCCGGTCACGGTAGAACTGGGTGACGCGGACGCAATGATGCCGCAGTTGAAACTGTCGAACTTCCCCGAAGTCCAACTGGTGGCGCGCATCTCCCGGGCCGGCCAGCCGACCGCGGGTGAGTGGATCGGCCGCAGCCAGCCCCTGGCGAGCAGCACCACGGCGCCGCAACAACTGATCATCGACAGCCCGGACAAATAACAGGAATTCGCACCATGACCGCCATCGCTCGTATCACCCTGCTCACGCTCGTCATGGGCCTGAGCGCTTGTGCGGTCCAGCGTCCGTCGGAGCCCTCGGCGCCGCTGCCACCGATTCCACCGTCGACCCCGACCACCAAACCGGCCCCGTCCAAACCGCCGCTCAAGCCTGCCATCCCGAACAAACCGGCCAAACCACTGCCGCGCACCTCTGCCAGCTTCGCTCCGCCGCCAGGTGGCAATAGCCACTGGGACGCCAAGCTTGGGGTCTATGTGCTGGACAATCAGACGAACACGTTCTATCGCCAGCGTACCTATTATCGCTGGAACAACGGTTGGAGCCGTTCCGTGAGCCCGAATGGCCCATGGGAAGACACCACCATCGAAGGCGTTCCGGCGGGCTTGGGGCGCCAATTCCACTAAGCGCCGGGAACCCTGGAGCCAAAAGGGGGGCATCTGTGGGAGCACAGCTTGCTCCCACAGATAAATCAATCCCCTTGCCACAATAGTGTTCGGCTCATCCGCATCAGCAGGCTGGGCTTTTTGTGTTTCTGAATATTCTTTGAACGAAATTTTCACCACGTCTTGCGGACAATCCCCTGCGCTCATATCGCCACCGGTTATTTAATGGCAAGGCGATAGCCGTTTGTGCACATCTGCACACGCCCCGAGGCCAGGCTTTGGTCAACAGAGGGCGCGCCGTTGTTTCTTTTTGTCACTCCAATTCCGATAGGGTCCTTAAACGACATGGCAATCCCGGACGCCCTTAGTCAGCAGCGTACTACGCATCGCCTGCTGCAACCGACCGTCAAATCGCACCTGGCCTACACGTTGCTTTGTGCCTTGGTGATGATGGTCATGTTCAGCCTGCTGCGTTTGGCGCTGCTGGTCTATAACCGCGAAATGATCCTCGACACGCCGGCTTCGACCTTCGTTGAAGCCTTCGTCAACGGCCTGCGTTTGGACTTGCGCCTGGTGGTCTACCTCTGCATCCCGTTGCTGCTGGCGTTGTTCAGCGCAAGGGCCATGGCGGCCCGTGGGTTCTTTCGTTTCTGGCTGACTGTCACCTCCAGCATCGCGCTGTTCCTGGGCCTGATGGAGATGGATTTCTACCGTGAATTCCACCAGCGCCTCAACGGCCTGGTCTTCCAGTATGTGAAGGAAGACCCGAAAACCGTGATGAGCATGCTCTGGTACGGTTTCCCGGTGGTGCGCTACCTGCTGGCCTGGGTCGGCGGCACCATCGTCCTCAGCCTGGCGTTCAAGGGCGCCGACCGCGCCACGCGTCCCCGTGGGCCTTTCAGTGGCGGCACCATCGGCACCCGCCAGATCGCCCCGTGGTATGGGCGGGTCGCGGTGTTCATGGTTTGCCTGCTGGTGGCCGTGGCCGCTGCGCGTGGCACCTTGCGCCAAGGGCCGCCTCTGCGCTGGGGCGACGTCTACACCACCGATTCGAACTTCGCCAACCAGTTGGGCCTCAACGGCACCTTGTCGCTGGTGGCCGCGGCCAAGAGCCGGATGTCCGAAGACCGTGACAACATCTGGAAAGCCACCCTTGAGCAACCGCTGGCACAGCAGACCGTGCGGGACATGCTGGTGATGCCTGACGATAAACTGGTGGACACTGCGACAGCCGCCGTGCGCCGCGACTACACGCCGCCGGCGGACAAGACCCTGCCGATCAAGAACGTGGTCGTGATTCTCATGGAAAGCATGGCCGGTCACTCGGTGGGAGCCCTGGGCGCGCCGGGCAACATCACGCCTTACCTGGACAAACTGTCCAAGGAAGGCCTGTTGTTCGACCGTTTCTTCTCCAACGGTACCCACACCCACCAAGGCATGTTCGCCACCATGGCGTGCTTCCCGAACCTGCCGGGTTTCGAATACCTGATGCAGACGCCGGAAGGCAGCCACAAGCTGTCGGGGCTGCCGCAACTGCTCAGCGCTCGTAACTACGACGATGTGTACGTCTACAACGGCGATTTCGCCTGGGACAACCAGTCGGGTTTCTTCGGCAGCCAGGGCATGACCACGTTCATCGGGCGTAACGACTTCGTGAACCCGGTGTTCTCCGATCCGACCTGGGGCGTGTCCGACCAGGACATGTTCGACCGTGGTCTGATCGAGCTCAAGGCGCGGGAAAACGGCAAGCCGTTCTATGCCTTGCTGCAAACCCTGTCCAACCACACCCCTTATGCGTTGCCGACGCCGTTGCCGGTCGAGCGGGTCACCGACCGTGGCAGCCTGAACGAACACCTGACCGCCATGCGCTATTCCGACTGGGCGCTGGGCCAGTTCTTCGAGAAGGCGCGTAAAGAGCCTTACTTCAAGGAAACGCTGTTCGTGGTGGTCGGCGACCATGGCTTTGGCAACGAACGCCAGATCACCGAGATGGACCTGGGCCGTTTCCACGTGCCGATGCTCTTGATCGGCCCGGGCGTCCAGGAAAAATTCGGCCAGCTTAGCCACACCGTGGGCACTCAAGTCGACATCGTGCCGACCATCATGGGCCGGATCGGTGGGCAGGTGCGTAACCAGTGCTGGGGCCGTGATCTGCTGAACCTGCCGCAAGGCGATCCCGGTTTTGGTGTGATCAAGCCGTCAGGCAGTGATCAGACCACCGCGATTATCCATGGTGACACCGTCCTGATGCTTCCGAAGGAAAAGGAAATGGCGCCGAAGATGTATCGCTATGAGCTGGGCGCCAAACCGCATGAGCAAATTATCCAGAATGCACCTGACGCTGCCGAGATGAAACTCAAGCTCGAAGCTTTCCTGCAAACCGCGACCAAGAGCCTGCTGGATAACACCGCTGGCGTCGTTGACGGCAAACCGGACTGATAAAACGGCGAGCATAAAAAAGAGGCCTGAAAAGGCCTCTTTTTTTTGGCACTTACTTAGTGGTTTATATTTTGCCCAGTAATAGCAGGATCAACAGCACCACCAACACGACACCGATGATACCGGACGGGCCGTAACCCCAACTTCTGGAGTGCGGGAAGACCGGAAGACCACCGATCAGCAGGAGAATCAGGATAATGATGAGAATTGTGCCCATTGTAGATTTCCTTATTGGTCAGTTCTGGAGTGATACAACTTTCAACTGCCAGCGCGCATGCGTTAAATCCGGGCGGCTTAATAAATCTGACCATAGCGCTTTGTAGAAAATTCAAAGTTTTTATACGTCTACGGTTTGCCCTTGCCATTCAGCAATCTGATGGAGCTTGGTCCGTCGAACGCCTTCGCTACACTCGGCCTATCTCTCCCGGAACAACAAGGCTGTTTGCTATGCAAAATCGCATGATGATCACTGGTGCCGGCTCTGGCCTGGGTCGCGAAATCGCGCTGCGCTGGGCTCGTGAAGGCTGGCGCCTGGCCTTGTCGGATGTCAGCGAGCCAGGCCTTGTGGAAACCCTCAAACTCGTGCGCGCCGCCGGTGGCGACGGCTTCATCCAGCGCTGCGATGTGCGCGACTACAGCCAATTGACTGCGTTCGCCCAGGCCTGCGAAGAGAAGCTCGGGGGCATCGATATCATCGTCAACAATGCCGGCGTGGCCTCGGGCGGCTTCTTCAGTGAACTCTCGCTGGAGGATTGGGACTGGCAGATCGCGATCAACCTCATGGGGGTGGTCAAGGGCTGCAAGGCGTTCCTGCCGCTATTGGAAAAAAGCCGCGGCAAGATCATCAACATCGCCTCCATGGCAGCCCTGATGCAGGGGCCGGCCATGAGCAACTACAACGTAGCCAAGGCTGGCGTCGTGGCGTTGTCGGAAAGCCTGCTGGTGGAACTGGCGCAGCAGGAGATCGGTGTACACGTGGTGTGTCCGTCGTTCTTCCAGACCAATCTGCTGGACTCCTTCCGCGGCCCGACCCCGGCCATGAAGGCCCAGGTTGGCAAGTTGCTGGAAAGCTCACCGATCAGCGCCACGGATATTGCCGACTACATCTACCAGCAGGTCGCCCAGGGCCAGTTCATGATCCTGCCCCACGAACAGGGACGCATGGCTTGGGCGCTCAAGCAGAAGAATCCGCAGTTGCTGTACGACGAAATGACCGTCATGGCCGACAAGATGCGCGCCAAGGCCCGGCAAAACCTCAATTGACCTGGGTGCCCGATGTCCTCAGGATGGCGCCATTCGGCCTTCCTGATGGACATTTGCATGCTCAATTACCTGTGGTTTTTTCTCGCCGCGCTGTTTGAGATCGCGGGCTGCTACGCCTTCTGGATGTGGTTGCGCCAGGGCAAGAGCGCCTGGTGGATCGTTCCGGCGTTGCTCAGCCTCACGGTGTTCGCCCTGTTGCTGACCCGCATCGAAGCGACGTATGCCGGGCGCGCCTACGCCGCCTATGGCGGCATCTATATCGTTGCCTCGATCGGTTGGCTGGCGATGGTCGAGCGAGTGCGACCACTGGGGTCCGACTGGATTGGCGTGGCGCTCTGCGTGTTGGGGGCGAGTGTGATTCTATTCGGCCCGCGGTTCTCGGCACCCTGAAATAACCGGCGATCCGACAGGGTTTTGCAGGAAATTTCCGTCAGTCACGAGAACTTTGCTTGTAGGGCCTTACTGAATTCTCGCGGGTGTCTTGAGAACGGGAAACAGGCCGGGCATGGTCAGGGTCCAGACATTCTTAAGGACAAGAACCATGCTTGTACTAAGCCGCGCTGTAGGTGAGTTGATTTCCATCGGTGACGATATTTCCGTCCGTGTGCTGTCGGTCAGTGGCGGCACCGTGCGTTTTGGCGTGGAAGCGCCACGGCACGTCGATGTCCATCGCTCCGAAATCTACGACAAGATCCAGAGGAAAAAGGCCCAGGCCACTCGCAAGGCCTGTTCAGTCGAATAGGTGCTTGGGCACGTCGTGCTTGAGCATCAGTTGACACTGTTCACTTTCGGGGTCGAAGACGATCAACGCCTGGCCTTTGGTCAGGGCTTGCCTGACCCGTAGAACCCGGGTTTCCAGGGGCGTGTCGTCACCATTGTCGGTGCCGTCGCGGGTCACGAAGTCCTCGATCAGGCGGGTGAGCGTGTCGACTTCGAGTTGGTCGTGGGGGATGAGCATGGAGTACCTCGGCTAGACAATGGGGCGATGCTACGGCCAATGGGCTTTTGCGGCTAGCCTGGTTTTATGGCCATTGCAAATCCTTGTGGGAGCGGGCTTGCTCGCGAAAGCGGCGGTACATTCAGCACTTATGCTGACTGACCCAACGCTTTCGCGAGCAAGCCCGCTCCCACAATTGGATTGTGTGTGTTCCGAGGGAGTCATGCTGTCAGCCGGTATCGCGAGCTGGATCAGTTATCGGAGCGCTGCCCCACCAAGCTATCCACCGATGGCACCCGAGTATCACTTTCCATCTGGGTATCGTGTTCGATCTGATGACTGAAGCGGTCCAGCGAGCCTTGGGCCGGTTGCGCGTCGCTGGCGAACACCGGCGGGCTGAGGATGTAGGCGCCGAGCAGGCGACTGAGGGCGGCCAGGCTGTCGATGTGGGTGCGTTCGTAGCCATGGGTGGCGTCGCAGCCGAAGGCGAGCAGGGCGGTGCGAATGTCGTGGCCGGCGGTAATGGCTGAATGGGCATCGCTGAAGTAGTAGCGGAACAGGTCGCGGCGTGCCGGTACGTCGTTTTCCTTGGCCAGTTTCAGCAAGTGCCGCGACAGGTGATAGTCGTAAGGGCCTCCAGAGTCCTGCATCGCCACGCTGACTGCATGTTCGCTTGAGTGTTGGCCAGGGGCGACGGGCGCGATGTCGATGCCGACGAATTCGCTGACATCCCAGGGCAGTGCGGCGGCCGCACCGCTGCCGGTTTCCTCGGTGATGGTGAACAGTGGGTGACAATCGATCAGCAGTTCTTCACCGCTGTCGACAATCGCCTTGAGCGCCGCCAGCAACGCCGCGACCCCAGCCTTGTCGTCCAGGTGCCGGGCGCTGATGTGGCCGCTTTCGGTGAATTCCGGCAAGGGATCGAAGGCGACGTAATCGCCGATGCCCACCCCCAGGGTTTCGCAATCGGCGCGGGTGGCGCAATAGGCGTCCAGGCGCAGCTCGATGTGGTCCCAACTGATGGGCAGCTCATCCACGGCGGTATTGAACGCGTGCCCGGACGCCATCAACGGCAGCACGCTGCCACGGATCACGCCGGTGTCGGTGAACAGGCTGACCCGGCTGCCTTCGGCAAAGCGGCTGGACCAGCAACCCACCGGCGCCAGGGTCAGGCGGCCGTTGTCCTTGATGGCCCGCACCGAGGCACCGATGGTATCCAGGTGTGCCGACACGGCCCGGTCGGGGCTGCTCTTGCGCCCCTTGAGCGTGGCGCGGATCGTGCCACGGCGGGTCATTTCAAAAGCGATACCCAGCTCTTCGAGCCGCTCGGCGACGTAGCGCACGATGGTGTCGGTAAAGCCGGTAGGGCTGGGAATGGCGAGCATCTCCAGCAGGACCTTTTGCAGGTATTCGAGATCCGGTTCGGGAATTTTGCTGATCATGGAAACTCCTCACGGAACGTTAAGTTGAATTAGGGGAACCTTGTGGCGAGGGAGCTTGCTTGCGCTGGACTCTGTAGGAGCTGGCGAAGCCTGCGATCTTTTGATCTTTCGCTTGAGACTCAAGTGACTGTGGAAAGATCGCAGCCTCGTTGCACTCGACAGCTCCTACGGGCGCAGCCCAGCGGGAACAAACGCCCTTGCCACGGCTACTTCATCAGAACTGCGTACTGATCCACGACACCAGCAACGCCAGCGCCAGGCAACCAAAGCCAAACCGGTAGAAAAACCGGTTCATCCGCTGAGTGGCCAGATCCAGCAGCGCTTCAAATCGTTCGTTGCCATCGCGATTGCGTGCTTCAAGGCAGGCTCGCGCCCGTTGTTCACGGCGGCGCGTCGCATGCAGCACCCAGCCACCCGGGCAGGCAAACAGCAACGCGAGCAGGTTGATCAGTTTGGCGGGGTGGGCAGCGAACAACGAAAGCAGATGCGACGACATCACGAACCTCAAGCGAAAAAACGGACAGGACACGCCCGGGACCTACAAACAGGGCGCGGATTCTACCGAAAGCCTGACGCCCTGCACCGCTTTTTCCGACCAGTAACGATCCCCTACAGGATTGGATGCTTTTGTGGCGAGGGGATTTATCCCCTCGCCACAGGGGCGGGCTCAATTTTCTAATTTCACCCGTCACGGTTTCGTCATCTGATTAGGCCACTCTGTCGCCCTTCAAACCTGCACGGAACCCGTCATGCTGCACGCCGAAAACCAGGACCGCCTCTATCTCATCAGCCCAAGCGACGAACAACAGAACCTCGTCGACAGTCTGTCCTTCAACGTGCAGGACCGACATTGGCTGGTGTATTGCGCCCTCGGCGGCCATCAACATGCCGACCTGCCGGAGACAGACCTGCTGACCGGGATCAGCGTACTGGAGCTGTACTCAGAGGCTGCATGACGGTTCCATTCTGTGGGAGCAAGGCTTGCCCGCGATGAGGGCGGCACCTTCGACAATGCAGGGAAGGACAGATCGCTATCGCGGGCAAGCCTTGCTCCCACAGGTCACAAGCCTCATCGCCCCCCTGGGCCATTGCAGCCCAGGGTCATGCGGCCGAAATCTTACTCAGCCAGCACCTGGCCAATGGTCGGGTCCTTGAACAGCCGGGTCAGGGCGTCGCTCAACACATCGCTGACCAGCTTGGTGTTGGTGTCCTGGTTAGGCGCCATGCCGAAGCGCTGGTCCAGGGAAGCACCGTAACGACCGCTGTAGCGGCGGTTGGCGTTCTGCACGTCGGAGCGAAAGGTCGCGCCGATGGTGGCTTCGGTCACGTACATGCCTTCCTTGGGCGACTGGTACTTGAGCTCGGCCAGGGTCACGGTCAGTTGCGGTGCATTCAAGGCATTGGCGGTCGGCGTGAAGCCCAGCAAACGCACGGCGGCTTCAGCCTGGGCCTGCAGCTTGGGCAGGATCTGCGCGCCCTGCACCGTGATCACACTGGTTTCCGGATACAGCCCGCCACGGGTGCCGAGCGTCGGCGACGGACGACCGTCCACCACCCGCACCACCACCGGCTGGCCACGACCCACAGGCGCCAGCTGGGCATTGAGCTTGGGCTCCGGGTTAAGTTGTTGCGGGCTGTGGGCGCAGCCGACGAGGGTCAGACTGGTCACAGCGATCAAACCGAACAACAGGCGTTGCAACATGCTCTTCTCTCCAGAATCGGGCACAAACAGGCCGGCAGTATAGCGGTGCGCCATCGCCGTGAACTAGCGTCGCACGATGAATACTGAAATGTCTGACACGGGCCGTGGTTGCCGGTTCCTGTCACCCCATTGTCACGGTCCTTACACCGGCATGTCATGGGCCGCTGCCAGGCTTGTCCCAAGCTCCCTGACCCGGTATTCGATCATGCGCTTCCTTATTTCCCTGTTCACCCCTCGCCCTCATCACCGCAGCTTCGCTTTGCTCGATCGCGACGGCCGTTGCCAGGCATTCAAGCAGTGCAGCCTGCAACCCATGGGCGAAGGCTGGGTGGAAATCGAAGAGATCCGTCTCAACTGGCTGCATCAGCCATTACCCGCCAGCGCCCGCGTGCAACCGCTTCCTGCCCGCGCACGTAACCGGCAGCTGTTGACCATCTGACCGGACGGCTAATAAAAGTCATTAAACACGACCATTTCCCTGCGTTTCTTCGATACAATCTCCCCCCGATTATAAGGACGTCTCCTGATCGGGCCTCGCAACACCGCTGATGCGCTGGTATTGGCACCCCGCAACGCCCACAGAGAGCCGCCCACACAGATCGAGTGAAGCTGGCGTGCTTGCTGTTCCTCCAGGCAAAACACCACTTTTCGCGAATCTGCAGAGCTGTCATTACGCTCGGTCACTGAGCTGTCTGCCCGTTTTGCCTGTCATGTACTACATGGGGGCAACCAAACCGGGCGCAGTGCCAGGCTGGGACAGCCCTTTTTTGAGGTTCACGTCTTCAAAAGAGCGTGAAAAAACGGGTTTTCACAACTTCACGAGAGTGTGGCGAGCAAATGAAGAGTTTTGCGTCTGAACAAGCACCATTAGCGTCTGAAACAGCCCAACGACACAGGACCGGATATCGCTCAAGAACCGGCGCCTGAAGCCTGTCCGCTACGGATTTGGTTGCACGAACGGATGTCTCGGCCATAAGTCGAATTGCCTGCCCGGCGCTTAAATGAGTTCATGTGACTCTTGAGGCCAGGCTGCATGCATCCGCAGTAGGTGCGAAAAATTGCGAAGATTCGGACATGGCGATCCTGGCCATGGATAACTGGGGCGCAACTGACCTGCCCCGCCACTCATGGCCGCTATGCCGACAATTTGGTGCTGCAGATTTTGGAGACGCGTTAAATGGCGCATAACGAAGCAGTTGATGTAGTTCTGGTAGGGGCCGGCATCATGAGTGCCACCCTGGCCGTACTGCTCAAGGAGCTCGACCCCGCGATCTCGCTGGAAGTCGTCGAGCTGATGGATTCCGGTGCCGCGGAGAGTTCCAACCCTTGGAACAACGCCGGTACCGGCCACGCCGGGCTGTGTGAGCTCAATTACACGCCCCAGGCGGCCGACGGCAATGTCGACATCAAGAAAGCCGTGCACATCAACACCCAGTTCGAGGTGTCGAAGCAGTTCTGGACGTACCTGACCAAAAAAAGCACGTTCGGCTCCTCCAAGTCCTTCATCGCCCCGGTGCCACACCTGAGCTTCGTGCAAGGCGAGAAAGGCGTGTCGTTCCTGAAGAAGCGCTTCGAGCTGATGCACCAGCATCACGCCTTTGCCGACATGGAATACACCGAGGACAAGGCCCGGATGGCCGAGTGGATGCCGCTGATGATGCCTGGCCGGCCTGACGACGAAGTCATCGCCGCCACCCGCGTCATGAACGGTACCGACGTCAACTTCGGGGCCCTGACCAACCAGTTGCTCAAGCACCTGACCAGCGCCCCGGACACCCAGGTCAAATACTGCAAGCGCGTCACCGGCCTCAAGCGTAACGGCAGTGGCTGGACCGTGAGCATCAAGGACGTCAATTCCGGCAGCAGCCGCGATGTCGACGCCAAGTTCGTGTTCCTCGGTGCCGGCGGTGCGGCGTTGCCGCTGCTGCAGGCCTCGGGCATCGAGGAAAGCAAGGGCTTCGGCGGCTTCCCGGTCAGCGGTCAGTGGCTGCGTTGCGACAACCCGGAAGTGGTCAAGCACCACCAGGCCAAGGTCTACAGCCAGGCCGCCGTGGGCTCACCGCCGATGTCGGTGCCGCACCTGGACACCCGCGTGGTCGATGGCAAGAAATCCCTGCTGTTCGGGCCGTACGCCGGTTTCACCACCAAGTTCCTCAAGCACGGCTCGATCATGGACCTGCCGCTGTCGGTACGTGCCGGCAACATCGGCCCTATGCTGGCCGTGGCCCGGGACAACATGGACCTGACCAAGTACCTGATCAGCGAAGTGATGCAGTCCATGGAACAGCGCCTGGAATCCCTGCGTCGCTTCTACCCCGAGGCGAAAGCCGAGGACTGGCGCCTGGAAGTGGCCGGTCAACGGGTGCAGATCATCAAGAAAGACCCGAAGAAAGGTGGCGTCCTGCAGTTCGGCACCGAACTGGTGGCGGCCAAGGACGGCAGCCTCGCCGCCCTGCTCGGCGCATCGCCGGGTGCTTCGGTGACCGTGTCGATCATGCTGGAACTGATCGAGCGCTGCTTCCCGGACAAAGCCAAGGGCGAGTGGGCTACCAAGCTCGCAGAAATCTTCCCGGCCCGGGAAAAAGTGCTGGAAACCGACGCGGCGCTGTATCGCAAGATCAACGCGCAGAACAACGTTGCGTTGGAGTTGGTTGAAGACAGCAAGGCGCAAAGTTACGCCTGACGCTTGCAGTCAATATAAAAAGCCTCCCGTGCAGACGGGGGGCTTTTTATTTTCCTGCGGTGTTACTTCATGGTGAACTTGACGCGTGTTCCACCGTTACGAACATAGCCGTCATGATCTTCAACATCAATCAATTGAGCGACACAATAATCCGTCGGCTCCGCTTTGACCCAGCGACGATAAGGCATCGCCCCCTCACTGATCGGTGTTCTTGCGACATGCCCAAAGCTGAAATGACAGGTGCGGCTGTCTTGCGTGTAGCTGAAGGCCTCCCGCTCGGCGCGCGATTGGGGCAGATAGTACGTTAGCTCCTGGCTTTCACCGGGGCTTATCCAAAAATTGTGGCCCGAACTGGCCCAATATTCAGTCCAGCTAAAGCCGCTACCGGGAACAATGTCGGTTGCTGTTGCGTTGTATATCTCGACATTGAGAATGTCATCCCGCGCATAGGACACTGAACTTGCCAGGCACGCTGCCAAAGGCAATAACACCCCAGCGATACATTTATTTTTAACTTCCATGATGAGTACAGCTCCATTTAAACAATAACGTCAAAGCCAATTGGCTTCGACGCAAAGTAATGGAATTTCAAATAAAACAGAACAGCCCGAATGGTGACATAACCTTTCAGAGCGATGTGCAAAAGAAAAAATTAGTTGCGTTCAAGCGGAATACTCAACGCTCCGAAGAGCGTTGATGGACGTTAATTCAGCCGCGGGCTTTTTTGATCAACTCAATATATTCCTCGGCATTACGCTGGTCCTTGATCAGCGCAACGAAATCATTGCCGTGCTCATCCTTGCCGTTGAGGTCATGGCCGGCCTCGACGAAGAACGTCAGGAAGCGTTCAAAGTCATCGACCCGCAGGCCGCGGTAGGCCTTGATCAGTTTGTGCAGCGACGGCGACGTGGCATCGACCGGTTCGAAATTGAGGAACAGCTTGATCTGTTCATCGCCAATCTCGTCGCCAATCACTTGTTTCTTGTCTTTACGCATTGCCGGCTCCAGCTCGCACAGTTCACGGGGCGGGCAGTTTACCCCCGGCAGGCCTCGGGGCTCAACGCGGGCGTTCGGCACCGGTGTGCAGGTCGGCCCAGATATGGCCGTTGGCGTAAGTAAGAAACTGCACATAGACCGTGTTGTTGCGCAGCAGATCGATGACCACCCGGTACTGGGCCTGTGGATAAGACAGCGTCAGGGTCTTGCTCGCCTCGTCGAAAACCGGTTTCTTCAGGCTTTTGCTTTCGCCGTCGAAGTTGAGGATCACCTGGCTGAGGGTCGCGCCCTTGTTCATCGGCTTGCCCTTGAGGCGGACCAGCAAGGGCGAAGTGACCGGAATCGGTTGCTGGTTGGACTGACGCTGGTTACCCAGTACCACCGAATACTCGGTCACTTGCAGCAACTGCTGCTGTTCAGGCTGTTCCTGGCGCACCACCAGGTCATCAGGCGGCAGGAATTGACTGTGCATCGGCGCAGCCAAGGCCGCCAAGGGCAGGCTGGAGATCAACAGCAAAGTGGCGCAGCGGATCAATACACGCATGACAAGCTCCGGGGTCTTGGCCGGGCACTCTAGCATGAGCCTGAGCGGTAAAAATAACGATCCAGATCAATACATCCGCGCAACGAGCACGGCATACTCAAAGAGCCATCAGCCCTGACACCCGCCACAGAATGCTTTTTGTGGCGAGGGGATTTATCCCCGCTGGGCTGCGAAGCAGCCCCAAACCGGATACTCGGTGAGTCAGATAGATCACCCCAACCTCAAAGAGCCATCAGCCCTGACACCCGCCACAGGTTGGGTGTTTGCCGGGAGTTCGGTGTTTGCCCCGTTCACTTAGTGGAGTGCCCATGTCTTTCTCCGCCCCACCGTTGTTTGCCGCCTGGCGCCAAACCTGGCGCGCCGGTTACACCCTTGAGCGCCTGCGTGGCGACCTGGTGGCCGGGCTGACCGTCGGCATCATCGCCATCCCTCTGGCCATGGCCCTGGCGATTGCCGTTGGTGTCCCGCCGCAACATGGCTTGTACACGGTGTTGGTGGCCGCGCCCTTGATCGCCCTCACCGGCGGCTCGCGCTTCAACGTCAGCGGGCCGACGGCGGCGTTCGTGGTGATCCTGCTGCCCATCACCCAACAATATGGCCTCGGCGGCCTGTTGTTATGCACCATGCTCGCCGGCCTGATTCTCATCACCCTGGGGTTGATGCGCGCCGGACGGCTGATCCAATACATCCCCTACCCGGTGATCCTCGGCTTTACCGCCGGGATCGGCGTGGTCATCGCCACCTTGCAACTCAGGGATCTGCTGGGGCTGACCACCGTCGGGCAAGCCAAGCACTACATCGAACAGTTGGGCGAACTGATCGTGGCACTGCCCAGTGCCCGACTCGGCGATGGCATCATCGGCGTCACGTGCCTGGCAGTACTGATTGCCTGGCCACGCTGGGTACCGCGGGTTCCCGGGCATTTGGTTGCCTTGCTGGTCGGGGCGCTATTGGGACTGGCGCTGGAGCGCGGCGGTTGGCCGGTGGCGACATTGGGTGAGCGTTTCAGCTACGTGGTCGATGGCATCAGCCACCCCGGTATCCCGCCGTTTTTACCGAGCTTCGAGTGGCCATGGAACCTGCCAGATGGCCAGGGTCATGCCTTGACGCTTTCCTATGACCTGATCCGCCAACTGCTGGGCCCGGCCTTCGCCATTGCCATGCTTGGCGCCATCGAATCGCTGTTGTGCGCCGTGGTGGCGGATGGCATGACCGGCAGCAAGCACGACCCCAATGCCGAGCTGATCGGCCAAGGCCTGGGTAACCTCGTGGCGCCGCTGTTCGGCGGCATCACCGCCACGGCGGCCATTGCCCGCAGTGCGACCAATGTGCGCAGCGGCGCCTCTTCACCGCTGGCCGCGATCATTCACAGCCTTGTGGTGCTGCTGGCGATGGTGCTGCTGGCGCCATTGTTCAGCTACCTGCCCATGGCTGCCCTGGCGGCGCTACTGGTGATAGTGGCCTGGAACATGAGCGAAGCCGGACACGTGTTGCATACCTTGCGCATCGCCCCGCGCAGCGACGTACTGGTGCTGCTGACCTGCCTTAGCCTGACCGTCCTGTTCGACATGGTCATGGCCGTCGCCGTCGGTCTGCTGCTGGCCGCCGGGCTGTTCATCAAGCGCATGAGCGAACTGACCGACAGCGCCGAACTGCCCCGCCACTTCCACCAGGCCCTGCTGGACATGCCCGAGCATGTGCGCTGCTACGGGATTCGCGGACCGCTGTTCTTCGGCGCGGCGGAAAAAGCCCTGGATGTGCTGCGCAAGTTCGATCCGGGGGTCCGGGTGGTGGTCGTGGAAATGAGCGCCGTGCCCATGCTGGACATGACCGCGCTGGCCGCGTTCGAAAACATCCTGAAGGATTACCGCAAGCAGGGCATCGGCCTGATCCTGGTCGCGACGGCGCCAAGGGTGCGCCTGAAACTGCGCCGCGCCGGCATTCATCGCGAGCAGCGGCAATTGGCGTATGTGCAGACCCTGGAGCAGGCGCGGATCAAGAGCGAGCAATGGCTGGCTGCCAATAGCACCGCCCATTCCAGCCTTACCTGATCTGCGGCCAGAGATTGCTCCCGCTGGGCTCTGTAGGAGCTGGCGAAGCCTGCGATCTTTTGATCTTTCGCTTGAGACTCAAGTGGCTGGGGAAAGATCGCAGCCTCGTTTCACTCGACAGCTCCTACACAGCTCCTACACAGCTACTGCAGGCTCAGCGGGAGCAAGGGGTCAGTCGAACTGGGCGCGCATCCAGGCATGGTATTGCGCCACGCCGGCCTCGCCTTCACGGGGCGCCCAGTGGGCCAGTTCGCCCTCGCCCACGGGCCGGTAGGGGCCGGCCTTGCATTCGAACATCAGGCTGTCGGCTTCCAGCACCACCAATCCGTGATACACACCGGCCGGCAGGTCAACGCCGAGGCAATCACCACCAGCCTGCAGGATGCGCTTGTCCACCACCGCGCCGGCTTCATCGAAGATCAATACCCCCAACCGGCCCTTGAGCACCAGCAAGGTTTCCGCCTTGTCGGCGCTCAGGTGGCGGTGCGGCGGGATGTAGGTCGAAGGCTGCAGACCCACCGCCATGCGGTGGCACGGCTCATCCATCTCATGAAAGTTATGGTGCTGCCGCCCACGAGGACTGGCCGCAGCTTTTTCGGCCAAGTCATCGAACAGTGCATGATCCAGAAAGCTTGGCCGAGTCATCGATTACATGCCCTTGACGGCGAAAATGCCATTGGCGTTGCGCCAGTAACCTTTGTAGTCCATGCCGTAGCCGAAGATATAGCGGTCGATGCACGGCAGGCCGACGAAATCGGCTTTCAAGTCAGGACGGGCCTTGCGGTCGTGGTCCTTGTCGATCAGCACGGCGGTGTGCACGGCGCGGGCACCGGCGTGTTTGCAGAAGTCGATGATCGCGCCCAGGGTGTGACCTTCGTCGAGGATGTCGTCGATGATCAGCACGTCGCGGTCGATGAACGAGACTTCCGGCTTGGCTTTCCAGAACAGGTCGCCGCCGCTGGTTTCGTTGCGATAACGCGTCGCGTGCAAGTAGGACGCTTCGAGGGGGAAGTTCAGGTAGGTCAGCAGCTTGCCGGAGAAAATCAGCCCGCCGTTCATGACGCAGAACACCACCGGGTTGGCCTCGGCCAGTTGGTCGTTGATTTGCGCACCGACACGGGCGATGGCCGCTTCGACTTCGGCTTCGGTGTACAGGCAGTCAGCCTCTCGCATGATTTGACGGATATGCTCGAGATCAGCGGACATGTCGCTCTCCAGGGGTAGCGGATCGGAAAAACCGGCAAAGGTACGCACCCCGCCCGGCCAGATCAAGCGTTTGTGGACTAACGTTCCGTATTGTCTATAGGACAACACCCTCGGATAGATTAATCTAAACCGGTTTTTTTGCCCGCCGTCGGAGCCTTCCCCATGCCCATCCTCGAGATCCGCCATCCGCTGATCAGACACAAACTCGGCCTGATGCGCCGCGCTGACATCAGCACGAAGAACTTCCGTGAACTCGCCCAGGAAGTCGGTGCCCTGCTCACCTACGAGGCCACCAAGGACCTGCCGCTGGAGTCTTATGAAATCGACGGCTGGGCCGGTACGGTCCAGGTCGAGAAAATCGCCGGCAAGAAGATCACCGTGGTGCCGATCCTGCGCGCCGGCATCGGCATGCTCGAAGGCGTACTGAGCCTGATCCCGGGGGCCAAGGTCAGCGCTGTGGGCGTAGCTCGCAACGAGCAGACCCTGCAGGCGCACACCTACCTGGAAAAACTGGTGCCGGAAATCGACGAGCGCCTGGCGATGATCATCGACCCGATGCTCGCCACCGGCAGCTCCATGGTCGCCACCATCGACCTGTTGAAAAAGGCCGGTTGCCGGGACATCCGCGCCATGGTGCTGGTCGCGGCCCCCGAAGGCATCAAGGCCGTGCACGATGCCCACCCGGATGTGACCATCTACACCGCGTCCATCGATCAGAAACTCAACGAACACGGCTATATCATCCCGGGCCTGGGCGATGCCGGCGACAAAATCTTCGGCACCAAGCAGAAGGACGCTTGAGCATGCAGGATGAGTTCAACGATCCGCTCTGGCGCCAGGTGCTGTCTGGCGCGCAGATGCTGTTCGTCGCCTTCGGTGCGCTGGTACTGATGCCGCTGATCACCGGGCTGGACCCTAACGTGGCGCTGTTCACGGCCGGCCTGGGAACGCTCCTGTTCCAAATCGTCACCGGGCGCCAGGTGCCGGTGTTCCTGGCCTCGAGCTTTGCCTTCATCACCCCGATCATCCTCGCCAAGGGCCAGTTCGGCCTGGCCGCGACCATGGGCGGCGTGATGGCGGCAGGTTTCGTCTACACCTTTCTGGGCCTGGCGGTGAAGATCAAGGGCACCGGGTTCATCGACCGGCTGCTGCCGCCGGTGGTGATTGGTCCGGTGATCATTTCCATCGGCCTGGCCATGGCGCCGATTGCCGCCAACATGGCGATGGGCAAGGCCGGCGACGGTACCGAGCTGATTCATTATCAAACCGCGATGCTGATTTCGATGCCGGCCCTGCTCACCACCCTGATCGTGGCGGTGTTCGGCAAAGGCATTTTCCGCCTGGTGCCAATCATTTCCGGCGTGTTGGTGGGCTTTGCCATGGCGTTTTTCTTCGGCGTCGTGGACACCGCGAAAATCGCCGCCGCGCCGTGGTTCGCACTGCCGGCCTTCACCGCGCCGGAGTTCAACTGGCAGGCAATCCTGTTCATCGTGCCGGTCGCCCTGGCACCGGCCATCGAGCACATCGGCGGCGTGATTGCCGTGGGCAGCGTGACCGGTCGCGACTACCTGAAAAAACCCGGCCTGCACCGCACACTGCTCGGTGACGGCATTGCCACCACCGCCGCCGGCCTGTTCGGCGGCCCACCCAACACCACCTACGCCGAAGTGACCGGCGCGGTGATGCTGACCAAAAACTACAACCCGAAGATCATGACCTGGGCGGCGATCTTTGCCATCAGCCTGGCATTCATCGGCAAGTTCGGCGCGCTGCTGCAAAGCATCCCGGTGCCGGTGATGGGCGGGATCCTGTGCCTGCTGTTCGGTTCGATTGCGGCAGTGGGCATGAACACCTTGATCCGCCACAAGATCGACCTGGGCGAGGCACGCAACCTGGTGATCGTTTCGGTGACGTTGGTGTTCGGCATCGGCGGTGTGCTGGTGGGCACCGGCACTGGGCCGGACGACTTCGGCCTCAAAGGCATCGCGCTGTGCGCGGTGGTGGCGATCGCGCTGAACCTGCTGCTGCCGGGCAATGACAGCTGGAAGCAGAAGCAGGCGGATGAGCCGTTCCAGTAAAACGCAGAACTTTCATCGCCCGCACTGCCGTCATCGCGGGCAAGCCTTGCTCCCACAGGTCTTGAGTGGACCATGCTTGAGTGGTCAAGACAAAATCTGTGGGAGCAAGGCTTGCCCGCGATGCTTTTCGAGGTTTACAGAGCTATCGGCGCCCGTTCGCAGAGGGTACTCAACGCCTGCGCCCACTGCGCCTCATCATTAAGGCAAGGCACCAACACCAACTCCTCCCCCCCTGCCGCACGGAACTGCTCGCGGCCGCGATCGCCGATTTCCTCCAGGGTTTCAATGCAGTCGGCCACGAACGCCGGGCACATCACCAAGACTTTCTTCACGCCGCTTTTGGCCAGTTCCTCCAGGCGCGCTTCGGTATAGGGTTCGATCCATTTGGCCCGGCCCAATCGCGACTGGAACGACACCGACCACTGGCCAGCCTTGAGCCCCATGCGTTGGGCGAACAGCTCGGCAGTGCGAATGCATTGCGCGCGGTAACAGGTCGCCATGACCTCCGGCGGCGCGTTCTTGCAGCAGTCGGCATCCTTGAAGCAATGAAACCCCGTGGGGTCGAGCTTGGTCAGGTGTCGCTCCGGCAAGCCGTGGAAACTCAACAACAGATGATCGTGCTCCTGCATCAGGTACGGCTTGGCGCTGGCCACCAGGGCGTCGAGGTATTCGGGCTGATCGTAGAACGGCTGGAGAATCGAGAACTGCACATCGAGTTTCTTTTCCCGCGCGACCCGCTTGGCCTCCTCGATCACCGTGGTCACGGTGCTGTCGGCGAACTGCGGGTACAACGGCGCCAACGTGATCTTCTTGTGCCCCTGGCTCGCCAGCCGCACCAGCGCCGATTCAATGGACGGCTCGCCATAACGCATCGCCAGTTCCACTGGGCCCTGGGTCCACTGTGCGGTCATGGCCTGTTGCAACCGACGGCTGAGCACCACCAGCGGCGACCCTTCCTCCCACCAGATCGAGGCATAGGCATGGGCCGACTGCTCAGGACGCTTGATCAGGATCAGCGACACCAGCAAGCGCCGCACCGGCCATGGCAGGTCGATGACATACGGGTCCATCAGGAATTGATTGAGGTAGCGGCGCACATCGGCCACCGAAGTGGAGGCAGGCGAACCCAGATTCACCAGAAGCAACGCGTGATCGGTCATGCAACGTCCTATTTCAAAGGCGGCTGGACAAGTCTTCCAGGGCCGCAGGCAAATCAGTGAAGCGGAATGTGAAACCCGCCGCCTGCAATCGGGCCGGCGTGGCGCGCTGGCCGCCGAGCAACAGCAAGGACAATTCCCCCAGCGCGACTTTCAACGCAAGTTCCGGCATCGGCACCACGGCTGGCCGATGCAATACATGCCCCAGGGCCTTGGCAAAATCGCGGTTGCGTACCGGGTTCGGAGCGCACGCATTATAAGGACCGCTGACCTCAAAGCGGTGCAGAAGAAAATCAATCAGGGCGATTTGATCGTCAATATGAATCCACGGCATCCACTGCCGACCATTGCCGATACGCCCGCCCAGCGCCAGTTTGAATGGCAACAGCAGCCGCGACAAAAAGCCGCCCTCGGCAGACAGGACCAGGCCGGTACGAACCAGCACCACGCGTATGCCCAACGCCTCGGCCCGTTGTGCGGTTTCTTCCCAGGCAATGCACAACTGGCTGGCGAAATCTTCGCTCACCGGCCCCGATTCCTCGGTCAACTCACGCTCACCACCGTCGCCATACCAGCCCACCGCGGAACCGGAAATCAATACCTGCGGTTTCTGCTCGCAACGCTCCAGCCACGCCAGCAGAACTTCCGTCAACGTGATGCGACTGCTCCACAACAACATCTTGCGCTTGTGGCTCCAGGGCCGATCGGCAATCGGCGCTCCCGCGAGGTTGACCACCGCGTCCACCGGCTCGACAATTTCATCAAGCTTGGCAACGCCTCGCACATCTGCGCCACAGATTTTCGTCACCTCTTCGGGTCGACGACTCCATACCGTCAAGCGATGTCCCTGCCCCAACCAGAGGCGGCAGAGCTGACGTCCGATCAAACCAGTACCGCCGGTCAGCAATATGTGCATGAGATGTTCCTCGCATCGCGTTTTACCCGGCCCATTAGTCTATTTTTATAAGCAGGGATTTTTCGTATCGGACAGGGTCTGTGTTTAACAATAGGACAACCTGCCCAAACGCGAACGGTAAAACTTATACCAAAAACCCGAATTGTACAGGTTTAAACGACGGCGTAGTCTGTACAGAAAGGTAAACGAGGCCCTCATGACTGTACCTATCGCAATCATCGGCACCGGCATCGCCGGACTTTCAGCCGCCCAGGCCCTGACGGAGGCCGGGCACATCGTTCAACTCTTCGATAAAAGCCACGGCAGCGGCGGACGCATGTCGAGCAAGCGCAGCGACGCCGGCGCATTGGACATGGGCGCGCAATACTTCACCGCCCGCGATCGCCGCTTTGTCACGGAAGTCCAGCGCTGGCAAGCCAACGGCTGGGCGGCGGAATGGAACCCGCAACTCTACAACTTCCAGAACGGCCAACTGAGCCCATCGCCAGACGAACAGACCCGCTGGGTCGGCACGCCGCGCATGAGCGCCATCACCCGCGCCTTGCTCGACAAGTTGCAAGTGCAGTTTGCCTGCCGGATCACCGAGGTCTACCGCGGCCAGGAGCACTGGCATTTGCAGGACGCGGAAGGTTTCACCCACGGCCCCTTCGGCCAAGTAGTGATCGCCACGCCCGCGCCCCAAGCCACCGCATTGCTGGCGGCCGTACCGAAGCTGGCCGCAGTGGCCGCCGGCGTGAAGATGGACCCGACCTGGGCCGTGGCGCTGGCTTTCGAAGCACCGCTGGATACGCCCATGGAAGGCTGCTTCGTACAGGACAGCCCCTTGGACTGGCTGGCGCGCAACCGCAGCAAACCGGGACGCGACAGCAAGCTCGACACCTGGGTCCTGCACGCCACCAGCGACTGGAGCCGGCAGCACATCGACCTGTCCAAGGAAGCGGTGATCGAGCACCTGCATGGCGCCTTCGCCGAACTGCTGCACAGTGCGATGCCTGCACCGAGCTTCAGCATGGCCCATCGTTGGCTCTACGCCCGCCCCGCCGGCAGCCACGAATGGGGCGCGCTGGCCGATGCCGACCTGGGCCTGTATGTGTGCGGCGACTGGTGCCTGTCCGGTCGGGTCGAAGGCGCTTGGCTCAGCGGCCAGGAAGCTGCACGCCGCCTGCATGCAAGCCTGCAGTAGATCGCGTCACCCATCGCCCTTCGCTGCTGTCGAAAGAGACAGCAGCCTGCCTGCGACACCGATTGACGTCGCCTCGCCCCACAAATCCGGTTGACTTGTGCACGTTCGGACCTATGATGAAAATATTGTACAGAAATGAAAAACTGTACAAGATTTAGCAATCAGAGGTCGCCCATGCCCAGCACAGCCATCGCCAAACCCAGAATCGCCATCAGCGCCTGCCTGATGGGTGCTGAAGTTCGCTTTAACGGCGGGCACAAGCAATCGCAGTTGTGCAGCCGCACCCTCGTCGATTATTTCGATTTCGTGCCGGTGTGCCCCGAAGTCGCCATCGGCCTGGGTATTCCCCGGGAGCCGATTCGCCTGGTGGGCAACCCCGAACATCCCGAGGCGCTCGGCACGGTGAATCGCGACCTCAACGTGACCCGGGCACTGGCCGACTACGGGCAACAGATGGCTGGGGAGCTGGATGATATCTGCGGCTACATCTTCATGCAGAAATCGCCGTCCTGCGGACTGGAGCGGGTCAAGGTCTACGACCACAACGGCGTGACCCAGGACGGCGGCGGCCGCGGTATCTATGCCCAGGCCTTCTGCGAACGCCACCCCGACCTGCCGGTGGAGGAAGACGGCCGCCTCAACGACCCGGTGCTGCGCGAAAACTTCCTGACCCGGGTGTTCGCCTATGCCGCCTGGCAACCTTTGCGCCGCGACGGACTGACCCGTCGCGACCTGATCGAATTCCACGCGCGCTACAAATACCTGCTGATGGCCCACAACCCGGTGCAGTACAAGGCCCTGGGCAACTTGCTGGGCAACATGGGCAAGGCCGACCCCAATGAGTTGGGCCCACGCTATTTCAGCGCATTGATGGCGGCCTTGAAGAAATGCGCCACCCGCCGCACCCACACCAACGTGCTGCAACACCTGAGCGGTTACCTCAAGCGCGCCATCGACGCCGATGACAAACAGGAAGTACAGCATCTGATCGAGCAATACCGCCTCGGCATCGTGCCCTTGGTGGTGCCACTGACGCTGCTCAAGCATCACTTGCGCCAGCACCCCGATCCTTACCTGGCGCAGCAGGTCTACCTGCAACCACACCCGGAAAACCTCAGCTTGCGAAACGCTATTTAATGAGGAACAAACCCGATTCGAGTGCCAGCGAAGACCTGGGGGTCGACTTTGCCAAGGCCTTGGCGCAAGGCTGGCTGCCCATACGCGAGGTCGCCCGGCAAACCGGTGTCAACGCCGTCACGCTGCGAGCCTGGGAGCGCCGTTATGGCCTGATCGTGCCGCACCGCACGCCCAAGGGCCACCGACTGTTCAATGCCGAGCATGTGCAACGGATCCTGAGCATCCTCACCTGGATCGACCGTGGCGTTGCGGTGAGCAAGATCAAGCCGTTGCTGGACACGCCGCAGCCACCGAGCGAATCCTCCCAGGTGCCGGAGAATGACTGGCAGCGTCAGCGCCATGCCCTGGTGCTGGCGGTGACGCAACTGGCCGAGCGCCAGATCGATGACCTGGTCAACCAGGCGATGGCGCTGTACCCGCCCTGGACCGTGTGCGAGCAGTTGCTCTTGCCGTTGCTGGCCGAGCTGCACCTGCGCTGGCAAGGCCAGTTCGGCGCGCAACTGGAACGGGTCTTCCTGTACTCGTGGCTGCGCAGCAAGTTCGGCAGCCGGATCTACCACAACAACCGTCAGTTGCGCGGCGCGCCACTGTTGCTGGTCAATCATTCGGACTCGCCCCAGGAGCCGCACTTGTGGCTCACCGCCTGGCTGGCCAGCAGCGCCGACTGCCCGGTGGAAGTGTTCGACAGCCCGCTACCGGCCGGCGAACTGGCGCTGGCGGTCGAGCGCCTCAAGGCCCGCGGCGTCCTGCTGTATTCCAGTCACGCCCTCAACCTGTCCCAACTGCCCAGGCTGCTGGGCGCAATTGATTGCCCAATCATCATCGCCGGCCCCGCCGCGTCGATCCACCAGGCCAGGTTATCCACAGGCGTTGCGATGATTGACGTGTCCTGGGCCGAAGACCCGTTATCGGCTCAGCGCGAACTGAGCCGCCGAGAACTCCTTTAGATGGAAGACAGCATGCAACTGATCTGGCTGCGCAGCGACTTGCGCCTGCACGACAACACCGCTCTTGCGGCGGCCGCAGCCCAAGGCCCCTGCGTGGCGGTGTACCTGACCAGCCCCGAACAATGGCGCGCCCATGACGACGCGCCGTGCAAGATCGATTTCTGGCTGCGCAACCTCGGCGCGTTGAGTGCGGCCCTGGCCGAATTGAATATCCCACTGCTGATCCGCGCCGCTGCGCATTGGCACCAGGCACCGCAGGTACTGCTCAAGCTGTGTCGCGAACTGAACGTCGCCGCCGTGCATGTCAACGAAGAGTACGGCCTGAATGAAACGCGACGCGACGCCGAAGTCGCCCACGCGCTGAATGACCTGGGCGTTGAATTTCACAGCCACCTCGATCAATTGCTGTTCAAGCCCGGCAGCGTACTGACCAAGACCGGCAACTATTTCCAAGTGTTCAGCCAGTTCCGCAAGGTCTGCTACAGCCGTCTGCACTTTTCATTGCCGAGCCTGGTCGCCACGCCGGCCCGGCAGGCCCCCAACGGCATTGCCCGTGACCCGGTGCCGACGCAAGTCGATGGGTTCGCACCGCCCAGCGAAGCGCTACGCGCCCTCTGGCCTGCCGGGGAAACCGAAGCCCGTCGGCGCCTGGACACCTTTGTCGAGCAGCACATCGACGATTACCAAGGCGAACGGGACTTTCCCGCCAAGCCCGGCACCAGCCAGCTATCGGCCTATCTGGCGGCCGGCGTGGTGTCGCCGCGTCAGTGCCTGCACGCCGCGCTGCAAGCCAACCAAGGTGAATTCGAAAGCGGAAGTGCCGGTGTTGTGACCTGGGTCAATGAATTGCTCTGGCGCGAGTTTTATAAACACATTCTAGTGGGCTATCCACGCGTATCGCGCCATCGTGCGTTTCGCCCCGAAACCGAGGCGCTGGCGTGGCGCAAGGCCCCCGCAGAACTGGAGGCCTGGAAACAAGCGCGCACCGGCCTGCCGATTATCGATGCAGCCATGCGTCAATTGCTGGAGACCGGTTGGATGCACAACCGCTTGCGGATGGTCGTCGCCATGTTCCTGACCAAAAACCTGTTGATCGATTGGCGCGAAGGCGAACGCTTTTTCATGCAGCATCTGATCGACGGCGACCTGGCCGCCAACAATGGCGGCTGGCAGTGGAGCGCGTCCACCGGCACCGATTCGGCACCCTGGTTCCGCATCTTCAACCCGTTGAGCCAGTCGGAAAAATTTGACCGTGAGGGCCTGTTCATCAAACGCTGGCTACCTGAACTGAACGATCTGGACAGGCAACAGGTCCATAGCCCAAATACCCAAGGCGGCTTGTTTGGTGCCGTGGATTATCCGGCACCGATTGTCGACTTGAGCCAATCCAGGGCTCGCGCGCTGGCAGCGTTCAGAAACCTGCCGGCGCGACGGGACGCAGCCCTTGAAGGCATGGGCGATTAGCGAACATGAAATTACCAGCCTGCGGGATGCATTGTTTACCCGATAACATATAGTCTTACTAGTCGTACGGACTCTACTGAAAAGCTGCGAATCAGTGCGCTGTCCAATCGAAAGGAGTAGGGAATGGGTCTAAGACTGCCACGGCGCTATTGGCTCACCGGGGCTGGCAACGGAATCGGCGCTTCGTTGGCTGAAGCGATACTGCAGACGGGTGCATACCTGGCCGTCAGTTCGCGCTCGACCCGATCATGCGAACCCCTTTCGCTACGTTATCCCGGACACGTGCTGGCCGTGCCCGGCAATTTGACCGACAGCCAGGCCGTGCGCGAGATCGGCGAACAGATCGCCCGGCAATGGGGCGCCCTGGATCAGGTGATCGTCAATGCCGGGACGACTGAGTACGTTGACGGGCAGCCGGCTGATCACACATTGATCGAGCATATTGTGCGCAGCAATCTGCTGGCTGCCAGTTTCTGCATCGAAGTGGCCATGCCCTTGCTGCGCGCCGGGACCGAACCTCATCTGGTGGGTATTGCCAGCCCGGCGACTTACCTGCCCCCTTCACAAGTAGAAGCGGGTGGCCACGGGATGCGTCATCTGTTCGAATCGGCTCGGACAGAACTGGCATACGCGGGGGTCGATGTGACGCTGGTACACCCTGGCTACAACGCCCCATTGCCGGGGCCCGACGATTGCCCCCAAACCCCGATTCACTGGTCGGCAGACGAAACAGCGCGGCACGTGCTGAATCAGTTGGTCGAACGCCCGCGGGAAGTCGCGCTTCCCATTGCGTCCATGACCGCACTCTGGCCTTTGCCTTCGTCGACCGAAACCGTGCCGACCGATATGGGCTCATGCCAGGCGAAAAACGGCTATCCGATCAAGGGACGACCCTGAGCCGCTGATTGCCTTACACTGCGCGCCATGAAAACCATCCCCGTCCATGAAATCCCGACATCGGCCGTCACGTGTTCGACGTGCGCGGCGTGCTGCTGCCAGTTGGAAGTGATGCTGATCACCGACACCGGGGTCCCGGAGCGCTTTATCGACACGGACGACTGGGGTGGAGAGGTGATGCTGCGGCTGGATGACGGTTGGTGCGCGGCCCTGGATCGCGACAGCATGATGTGCACCATCTACGAAAAGCGCCCGCTGATCTGCCGCGAGTTCGAGATGGGCGCGCCGGAGTGCCTGGAAGAACGCCAGGGCATTACGACGGCGTATCGATAAAGGTCTGGTCTGATCTACTGTGGGAGCGAGCTTGCTCGCGATAGCGGTGGCTCAGACAATTTTATCTTGGCTGGTCTATTGCCATCGCGAGCAAGCCCGCTCCCACCGTTCTCAAGCTGTTTTGTTACAGCGGCATCGTGTAGTGCAGCGCGTAGCTTTCCACACCGTCGTTAGTCGACTTGATGCCGGCGTTGGAGTAATGAGTGGCGCGAATGCCCACTTCATGCCCACCGTTGAAGCGCAGGCCGAAGCCGATGCGATCTTCGAACTGGAAGGCCGTACCGAGCTTGTTGTCTTCGACTTCGGTATTGGCAAACAACGCCACGCCGATACCTGCCTCGATGTAAGGCTTCACGTTCTGACCGGAAAATTCATACACAAACACAGGCGAGAACGACAGGCTGTGATTGCTGGATGTCTCGTCCCCTTCCCAATAGGTATAGGCGCCACTCCAGTAGCCGGTCAGGCGACCGACATCACTTTGCAGCCAACTCTTGTCCCAGTCGAACTGCATGCCCAGGCGGTAGGTCATGGTCGAGTCGCTGGTCTGGCCAACCCCAAACTCCACACCCGCTGCTTGTGCAGTGTAAGTGTGCCCCAACAATGCAGCCGCAAACGCGGCAAAGCAGAATAAGCGCTTCATTAGAAACATCCTTTTCCGAACAGACTTAGTTAGTTTTGTTACAAACAGACAAAGCTATAGAAATCCGCATCCAAACAGAAGTTCAGCCCGTTTCACACGGTTTTCACATTCTTTTTACAGATCGAAGCTTCGCACAACGCCGGACGAATGCCATAGCATCGGTAGGATTTTTCTTAAATGTATCGGGTCTGCACTCGTCCAGAAGTGCGTTTCGCTGGCAGGTCCTTCAGCCAACAACCCTCGCTCCGCCAGGAGGCGCTGAAGTTGCCGGGCCACGGCGGCACCGGTATCGATCAGGCTGATGTGCTCCGGAATCATCCGCGCGAGCAATGGCTTGAGGAACGGATAGTGCGTGCAACCCAGGATCAGCGTATCGCAGCCGGCTGCCAGCAAGGGGTCGACGTAATGTTGCAGCAATTGATACAAGGCCGGGCTGTGCAGGTCACCCGCTTCGATCAGTTCCACCAACCCCGGACATGGTTGCGTGATGACCCGCACATCGGTGGCGAAACGGTCGAGCAAAGCGGCGAACTTGGCGCTCTGCAAGGTGCCCGTGGTGGCGAGCACACCGACGATACCGCTGCGGGTCGCGGCGGCCGCCGGCTTGACCGCCGGCTCCATGCCGACGATGGGCCAATGGGGGAAATCACGGCGTAGATCGGCAACTGCGGCGACCGTTGCGGTGTTGCAGGCCACGACCAGTGCCTTGGCACCCTGGCCCAGGAGAAAGTCGGCAATGATCGCGCAGCGTTGACGGATGTATTCCGGGGTCTTCTCGCCGTAGGGAATATGCCCACAGTCGGCCACATACAACAGCGACTCATTGGGCAGCAGCTGGCGAATTTCCCCCAGCACCGACAACCCGCCGACACCCGAGTCGAGCACACCGACCGGCGCTTCACTCATGTTGACCACCACAGACGCTGCAACCTGGATCACGCTTGACCCGCAGTTCACGGAATCGCGTACCCAAGGCATCGATCAACAGCAGGCGCCCCACCAGCGGCTCACCGAAACCGGCCAGCAACTTCAAGGCTTCAAGGGCTTGCAGGCTGCCCACCAACCCCACCAGCGGCCCGATCACACCGGCTTCGCTGCAGGTCAGTTCGGCGTCACTGCCGTGGCCGTAGAGGCAGTGGTAGCAAGGGCTTTCAGGGCGACGCGGGTCGAACACCGACAACTGCCCTTCCAGGCGAATCGCCGCGCCACTGACCAGCGGTTTACCCGCCGCGACACAGGCCGCGTTCACCGCTTCGCGGGTCGAAAAATTGTCGGAACAGTCAAGCACCACATCCACCGCCGCAACTGCCGCGGCCAGGCTGTCTTCGTCCATGGCCACCTGGTGAGGCACCAGTCGGACCTCGGGGTTGATCGCCCCCAGGCGCCGCATTGCCGAATCGACCTTGCTCAGGCCGACGCTGTCGGTGTCGTGAATGATCTGGCGTTGCAGGTTGGTCAGGTCGACGGTGTCGAAATCCGCCAGGTGCATCTCACCCACCCCCGCGGCGGCCAGGTACAACGCCACCGGCGCGCCGAGACCGCCAAGGCCGATGATCAGCACGCGGCTTTGCTTGAGACGCAATTGGCCGTCGATGTCGACGTGCTGCAACAGAATCTGCCGGCTGTAGCGCAACAGCTCCTGATCGTTCAGCACGGCCGACACCCCAGGCTGATGCGCTCATGACCGCCCAGGTCCTTGCGGCTGTGGACGTCAGCAAAACCTTGGAGGCGCAGCAAATCGCGCACCGCCTCGGCCTGATCGTAACCGTGTTCAAGCATCAGCCAGCCGCCCGGCTCGAGATGAGCCGGGGCCTGGGCAACGATCTGGCGCAGATCATCGAGCCCGTCCGGCCCGGCAACCAGGGCACTGGCCGGCTCGAAACGCACGTCGCCCTCGATAAGGTGCGGATCGCTGGCCGCGATGTACGGCGGGTTGCTGATGATCAACTCGAAACGCTCGTCTTCCAGCGCACTGAACCAGTGGCTGCTCAGCACCGTGACGTTGCGCAGGTCCAGACGCTGACGATTGCGTTCGGCCAGGGCCACGGCCTCCAGCACCCGGTCGACCGCCGTGACTTTCCAGGCCGGGCGCTCACTGGCCAATGCCAGGGCAATCGCGCCGCTGCCGGTGCCCAGGTCCAGGACCCGGGCTGGTGTCGCCGGCAACAACGCCAGCGCGGTCTCCACCAGCAGCTCGGTGTCGGGACGCGGGATCAGGGTATGGGGTGCGACTTCCAGGTCGAGTTTCCAGAAACCCTGTTGCCCGAGGATGTACGCCACCGGCTCGCCGGAACGACGTCGCCGCAGGTATTCGGAGAACAGCAACGCTGCCTCGCTGGGCACGATCCGCTCGGGCCAGGTGTGCAGGAAGCTGCGGGACTTGCCCAAGGCTGCGGCCAGCAACAACTCGGCGTCCAGCCGTGCCGTGGGCGAATCCGGTAACTCGGCAGCGCGTAACAGACTGGCGATGATGGTCATTTGTTCACCTGTGCTTACTCGCCAATCGCCGCCAACTGGTCGGCCTGGTATTCGGCCAGCAACGGCTCGATCACCGCATCGACACCACCGGCAAGGATCTCGTCCAGGGAATACAGGGTCAGGTTGACGCGATGGTCGGTGACCCGGCCCTGGGCGAAGTTGTAGGTACGGATCCGCTCGGAACGGTCGCCCGAGCCCACCAGCAACTTGCGTTCGCTGGCGATGGCATTGGCGGCGGCGCTGGTCTGCTGGTCGTTGAGCTTGGCCGACAACCAGGCCATGGCCCGCGCGCGGTTCTTGTGCTGGGAACGTTCTTCCTGGCACTCGACCACGATGCCCGAAGGCAAGTGCGTGATGCGGATCGCCGAGTCAGTCTTGTTGACGTGCTGGCCGCCGGCGCCGGAGGAACGGTAAGTGTCGACCCGCAGGTCCGCCGGGTTGATCTCGATGGCTTCCTGCTCGTCCGGCTCGGGCAATACCGCCACGGTGCAGGCCGAGGTGTGGATGCGTCCCTGGGACTCGGTGGCCGGCACGCGCTGCACGCGGTGGGCGCCGGATTCGAATTTCAGCTTGCCATAGACGTTGTCGCCTTCGACCCGGGCGATGACTTCTTTATAGCCACCGTGCTCGCCCTCGTTCTCCGAGAGGATCTCCACCCGCCAACCGCGACGCTCGGCATAGCGCGAATACATGCGAAACAGGTCGCCGGAAAAAATCGCCGCCTCGTCGCCGCCGGTACCGGCACGGATCTCAAGGAACACATTGCGCCCGTCATTCGGGTCCTTGGGCAACAGCATGCGTTGCAGGCTGCTTTCCAGTTCAACCAGTTGATCCTTGGCTTCGCGGACTTCCTCCACGGCCATTTCGCGCATGTCCGGGTCGCTGTCCTTGAGCAGCGCCTGGGCGCCTTCGAGATCGCCCTGCACTTTGAGCAACTGTTTATAGGCGGCGACAATCGGCTCGACTTCCGCGTATTCCTTGGAATAGGTGCGGAATTTGTTCTGGTCGGAAATGACTTCGCCATCGCCCAGCAAGGCGGTCAGTTCTTCGAAACGGTCCTGGAGAATGTCCAGTTTGTTGAGCAGTGACGCTTTCATTGCGGTTTTTTATCCGAAAAGCTATCCGGTGAGCCCTCACCGAGGGCAAAGAGTTCCTGGGCCATGGCCAGCGCATCGAGGCGGCCTTCGGCGGTCAGCTTCTTGAGCTGGACACTGGGGGCGTGGAGCAATTTGTTGGTCAGGCCGCGGGCCAGTTGTACCAGCACCTCTTCGGCACTGCCGCCGTTGGCCAGCAGGCGCAGGGCTTTTTGCAGCTCCTCGTCGCGCAGGCGTTCGCTCTGCTGACGATAGGCCTTGAGCACATCCACCGCCGCCAGCTCGCGCAGGCGCACCATGAAGTCGTCGGCACCGACGGTGATCATCTCTTCGGCTGCCTGGGCCGCGCCCTGCCGGCTCTTGAGGTTCTCGGCGACCACCTCGTGCAGGTCGTCGACGCTGTAGAGATACACGTCATCCAGCTCGCCGACTTCCGGCTCGATGTCCCGGGGAACAGCAATGTCCACCATGAAAATCGGCTTGTGCTTGCGCAGCTTCAGGGCACTTTCCACGGCGCCCTTGCCCAGGATCGGCAACTGGCTGGCGGTGGAACTGATGACGATGTCGCTGTGCACCAGCTCCGCGGGAATGTCCGACAGCAGCACCGCATGGGCGCCGAACTGCTCGGCCAGGGTACTGGCCCGTTCCAGGGTCCGGTTGGCGACAACAATGCGCTTGACCCCCAGGTCGTGGAGATGGCGGGCGACCAGGGTGATGGTCTCGCCAGCGCCGATCAGCAGTGCCTGGCTGCGTTGCAAATCACTGAAAATCTGTTTCGCCAGGCTGACCGCGGCAAACGCCACGGACACCGGGTTCTCGCCGATGGCGGTGTCGGTGCGTACCTGCTTGGCGGCGTTGAACGTCGCCTGGAACAGGCGCCCCAGCAGCGGGCCGACGGTGCCTGCCTCGCGGGCCACGGCGTAGGCCGACTTCATCTGGCCGAGAATCTGCGGCTCGCCCAACACCAGCGAGTCGAGCCCCGAGGCGACGCGCATCATGTGACGAACTGCCGCATCGTCTTCGTGCACATAGGCACTGGCGCGCAGCTCTTCAAAGCTCAGGTTGTGGTATTCGGCCAGCCAGCGCAGGACTGAATCGGCCGAAACGTGATCCTGTTCTATATATAGCTCGCTGCGATTGCAGGTGGAGAGGATCGCAGCTTCGCGACTGTCGGTGAGTCGGCAGAGCTGCTGCAAGGCCTCAACCAGCTGCTCAGGCGTAAAGGCCACGCGCTCGCGGACGTCTACTGAAGCAGTCTTGTGGTTAATACCGAGTGCAAGGAAGGCCATTCAAAGTCGCTGATGGTGACGTGAAGCCGGCAATTGTCCTACTTCGTCAGATTCAGAACAACCACTCGATCTCTATCGCCCTGCCCGGGGTTGTAAATCGACGGGGCGGTTATGTTTGACCGAAGGCTTGTGTCATGATGATCCGACCGCAGGTTAGTCGTCCTCTTCCTATATGAATAGATCTTCCGCGTTGCTCCTCGCCCTTGCCTTGCTCAGCGGCTGCCAGTCCATGGCCCCCGTTTCGACGGACGGTACGCCGCCCGTCGAAGACAGTGTGCAGGTACCTGAAAAACCCAAGGTCTACGGCTCGTTCAGCGAAGAAACCATCTTCAGCCTGTTGAGCGCCGAACTGGCAGGCCAGCGCAATCGCTTCGACATTGCCCTGGACAACTACGTGACCCAGGCCATCAACACCCAGGATCCGGGCATCTCCGAGCGGGCATTTCGCATTGCCGAATACCTGGGCGCCGACCAGCCCGCGCTGGATACCGCGCTGATCTGGGCCAAGAATGCCCCGGACGACCTCGAAGCACAGCGCGCCGCCGCCGTGCAACTGGCCCGGGCCGGGCGCTATGACGACTCCATGATCTATATGGAGAAAGTCCTGCTGGGCAAGGGCGACACCCATTTCGACTTCCTGGCCCTGTCCGCCGCCGATACCGACCAGGAAACTCGCAACGGCCTGATGAAAAGCTTCGATCGCCTGTTGCAGCGCCACCCGAACAACGGCCAGCTGATTTTCGGCAAGGCCCTGCTGCTGCAACAGGACGGTGACACCCAGGGCGCCCTCACCCTGTTGGAAGACAACCCGCCGGAAGCCGGCGAAGTGGCGCCGATCCTGCTGCGCGCACGCCTGCTGCAAGGCTTGAACCGGGGCGACGAAGCACTGCCGCTGCTGGAAAAAAGCATCAAGAAGTACCCGGACGACAAACGCCTGCGCCTCACCTACGCCCGCATGTTGGTGGAAAACAACCGCATGGACGACGCCAAGGTGGAGTTCTCCAGCCTGGTCCAGCAATACCCGGAAGACGACGACTTGCGCTACTCCCTGGCGCTGGTCTGCCTGGAAGCCAAGGCCTGGGAAGAGGCCAAGGGTTACCTGGAAGACCTGATCGCCCGGGAAAGCCACGTCGACTCGGCCCACCTGAACCTGGGTCGCATCGCCGAGGAACGCAATGACCCTGAGAGCGCACTGATCGAGTACGCCCAGGTTGGCCCGGGCAACGACTACCTGCCGGCACAGTTGCGCCAGGCCGATATCCTGATCGGCAATGGCAAGACCGCCGAAGCCCAGAGCCGCCTCGCGGTACAACGCGACTCCCAACCGGACTACGGCATCCAGTTGTACCTGATCGAAGCCGAAACCTTGTCGGCCAACAATCAGGGCGACAAAGCCTGGAACGTGCTGCAACAAGCCTTGAAGCAGTACCCGGACGACCTGAACCTGCTGTACACCCGCGCCATGCTCGCGGAAAAACGCAATGACCTGGCCCAGATGGAAAAGGACCTGCGCCTGATCATCCAGCGTGACCCGGACAACGCCATGGCCCTCAACGCCCTGGGCTATACGTTGTCGGATCGCACCACCCGCTATGACGAAGCCAAGCTGCTGATCGAACAGGCCCACCAGATCAATCCGGAAGACCCGGCGGTACTCGACAGCCTAGGCTGGGTGAATTACCGCCTGGGCAATCTCGACGAAGCCGAACGCCTGTTGCGCCAGGCCCTGGAGCGCTTTCCCGACCAGGAAGTCGCCGCTCACCTGGGCGAGGTCCTGTGGGCCAACGGCAAACAACGCGAAGCCCGGCAGATCTGGAGCCGATTCCTCAAGGATCAGCCTGACAGCCCTATCTTGCGCAGCACCATCAAACGCCTGACCGGATCCGAGACTCTTTAAGATTATGTTTTTGCGCCATCTCATCGTTTTCAGCTTCATTGCCCTGCTCGCCGGTTGCGCGGGCTTCGGCGCCCGTGAATCCGTCCAGGGCCAGGGCAACCAGGCCCAATGGCGCGAGCACAAGCAACAACTGAGCAGCCTCGACGGCTGGCAGATCGACGGCAAGATCGGCATCCGCGCCCCGAAAGACTCCGGCAGTGGCACGCTGTTCTGGCTGCAACGCCAGGACTACTACGACATTCGCCTGTCAGGCCCACTGGGTCGCGGTGCGGCCCGCCTGACCGGCCGGCCGGGCCAGGTGTCGCTGGAAGTCGCCAACCAGGGACGCTACGAGGCGCCCACGCCCGAAGCGCTGCTGGAAGAACAAATGGGCTGGAAGCTGCCGGTTTCCCACCTGACCTGGTGGGTTCGCGGGCTGCCGGCACCGGACAGTAAAAGTCGCCTGACCCTCGATGCCGACAGCCGCCTGTCCAACCTCGAACAGGATGACTGGCAGATCGAATACCTCAGCTATGCCCAGCAGAACGGTTATTGGCTGCCCGAACGCATCAAGCTGCACGGCAGCAACCTCGACGTCACGCTGGTGATCAAGCAATGGCAGCCGCGCAAGCTGGGGCAATGACATGAGCGCTGCACGCCTGACCCTGCCCTCCCCGGCCAAGCTCAACCTGATGCTGCACATCATCGGCCGTCGTCCGGACGGCTACCACGAGTTGCAGACGATTTTTCAGTTCCTGGACTACGGCGACGAAATCACCTTTGCCGTACGCGACGACGGGGTGATTCGCCTGCACACCGAGTTCGAAGGCGTTCCCCACGACAGCAACCTGATCGTCAAGGCCGCGAAAAAACTCCAGGCGCAATCCGGTTGTCCGCTGGGCATCGATATCTGGATCGAAAAAATCCTGCCCATGGGCGGTGGCATCGGTGGCGGCAGCTCGAATGCGGCAACGACTTTATTGGGCCTCAACCATTTGTGGCAGCTGGGTTGGGACGTGGATCGCCTGGCGGCCCTGGGCCTGACGCTGGGCGCCGACGTGCCGGTTTTCGTGCGTGGCCACGCCGCTTTCGCCGAGGGCGTCGGGGAAAAACTCACCCCGGTGGAACCCGAAGAACCCTGGTACTTGGTGCTGGTGCCGCAAGTATCTGTAAGTACAGCAGAAATTTTTTCAGATCCACTGTTGACACGTAACTCTCCTCCCATTAAAGTGCGCCCCGTTCCCAAGGGAAACAGTCGAAATGACTGCTTACCGGTGGTAGCAAGGCGTTATCCAGATGTTCGTAACGCTTTGAATTTGTTAGGTAAATATACCGAAGCAAAACTCACCGGAACTGGAAGTTGTGTGTTTGGGGGCTTCCCAAGCAAAGCTGAAGCTGATAAAGTCTCGGCCCTTCTGACAGAGACCCTTACAGGGTTTGTAGCAAAAGGAAGCAACGTTTCGATGTTGCATCGCAAGCTGCAAGACCTGCTCTAAAAGGAATCGAGTGCTGGGCACTCGCAGCAACAGATACAGGGGCGTCGCCAAGCGGTAAGGCAGCAGGTTTTGATCCTGCCATGCGTTGGTTCGAATCCAGCCGCCCCTGCCATTTTCCTATACTCATCCAGGTATACCCTCAGCCTTCAGGTACTGCGCGTGTCCAAGATGATGGTCTTTACGGGGAACGCTAACCCCGATCTGGCTCGGCGTGTCGTACGTCAGCTGCATATCCCTCTCGGTGACATTTCTGTCGGTAAATTCTCCGACGGCGAAATCACTGCCGAGATCAATGAAAACGTTCGCGGTAAAGACGTTTTCATTATTCAGCCGACTTGCGCTCCGACCAACGATAACCTGATGGAACTCGTCGTGATGGCTGATGCCTTCCGTCGCTCCTCGGCTACTCGTATCACTGCTGTTATTCCTTACTTTGGTTATGCCCGTCAGGATCGCCGTCCGCGTTCCGCACGTGTGGCGATCAGCGCGAAAGTCGTGGCTGATATGCTGACCGTAGTCGGCATCGACCGTGTCCTCACGGTTGATTTGCATGCTGACCAGATTCAGGGTTTCTTCGATATCCCCGTGGATAACATCTACGGTTCCCCGGTCCTGGTGGATGATATTGAAGATCAGCGCTTCGAAAACCTGATGATCGTGTCCCCGGACATTGGCGGCGTCGTGCGTGCACGGGCAGTTGCCAAATCCCTGGGCGTTGATCTGGGTATCATCGACAAACGCCGTGAGAAAGCCAATCACTCCGAAGTGATGCATATCATCGGCGACGTCGAAGGGCGTACCTGTATTCTGGTCGATGACATGGTCGATACCGCCGGCACCCTGTGCCACGCGGCCAAGGCCCTGAAAGAGCATGGCGCTGCCAAGGTCTTTGCCTACTGCACACACCCTGTGCTGTCGGGTCGAGCGATCGAGAACATTGAAAACTCAGTGCTGGACGAGCTGGTGGTGACGAATACCATCCCGCTGTCCGCTGCAGCACAAGCCTGTGCGCGTATCCGCCAACTGGATATCGCACCGGTTGTTGCCGAAGCGGTTCGCCGCATCAGCAATGAAGAATCGATCAGTGCGATGTTCCGTTAAGGGCCCTGCCCTTTCCAGGAGATCTCGTTGACGAAAAGCGCCCCGCCCCAACACTCATGTTGGGGCGGGGCTTTTTTGCCCATACCGCTTTGGCGTCGGTCGCAGACGTCATTCGGAAATGGCTATTTTGGAGATACAACATGAACGATTTTACTCTGAATGCTGAAGTGCGTTCCGACCTGGGGAAAGGTGCGAGCCGCCGCCTGCGTCGTCTCGCAAGCCTGGTTCCAGCTGTAGTCTACGGTGGCGAAAAAGCCCCTGAGTCCATCAGCATGCTGGCCAAAGAAGTTGCCAAACTGCTCGAAAACGAAGCGGCCTACAGCCACATCATCGAGCTGAACATTGGTGGCACCAAGCAAAACGTCGTGATCAAAGCCCTGCAGCGTCACCCGGCCAAAGGCCACGTGATGCACGCCGACTTCGTACGCGTAGTAGCTGGCCAGAAACTGACCGCTATCGTGCCTGTACACTTCGTTGGCGAAGCTGCTCCGATCAAGAAAGGCGGCGAAATTTCGCACGTTGTTTCGGAAATCGAAGTGACCTGCCTGCCGAAAGACCTGCCTGAATTCATCGAAGTCGACCTGGCTGACGCCGAAGTCGGCACGATCATTCACCTGTCCGACCTCAAGGCTCCTAAAGGCGTTGAGTTTGTTGCTCTGGCACACGGCGATGACAAGGCTGTTGCCAACGTCCACGCTCCACGTGTTGCTCCAGAAGCCACTGAAGAAGGCGCTGCAGAGTAATTTCACTCTGTCGCCGGAGTGACCGGAAACATCGCGGACTGGAACGTAGCGAGACAGCGGGCGAGAACGCGAAGTTTACTTAACGGTAAATCCGCCATTTTTGTCCACTGTCGCAACACCGCCTGATTGCGACATTGTTACCCACACTCCAGGAAGGGCCCCTATCGTGACTGCCATTAAACTGATCGTTGGCCTGGGAAATCCAGGCGCTGAATACGAACAGACCCGGCATAACGCAGGGGCCCTTTTTGTTGAGCGCATCGCGCACGCACAAGGCCTCAGCCTGGCAGCCGATCGCAAGTATTTCGGCCTGACCGGTCGCTTCTCGCACCAGGGTCAGGATGTTCGCCTGTTGATTCCCACCACCTACATGAACCGCAGCGGCCAGGCCGTGGCGGCATTGGCCGGTTTCTTTCGCATCAAGCCTGAAGAAATCCTGGTGGCCCACGACGAACTCGACCTGCCTCCGGGCGTTGCCAAGCTCAAGCAAGGCGGCGGCCATGGCGGTCACAACGGGTTGCGCGACATCATCGCGCAACTGGGTAATCAGAATACCTTTCACCGCCTGCGGCTCGGCATCGGCCACCCGGGCGTTGCCAGTATGGTTTCAAACTTTGTCCTGGGTCGTGCGCCTCGCGCCGAACAGGAAAAACTCGATGCCAGCATCGACTTTGCCCTCGGCGTGCTGCCGGATATCCTCGCCGGTGAATGGAACCGCGCGATGAAAAACCTGCACAGCCAGAAGGCCTGACACTTATCCGAGGGGAAACACCATGGGATTCAATTGCGGCATCGTCGGCCTGCCTAACGTCGGCAAGTCCACCCTGTTCAACGCCCTGACCAAATCCGGTATCGCGGCCGAGAACTTCCCCTTCTGCACCATCGAGCCGAACACCGGCATCGTGCCGATGCCCGATCCGCGCCTGGAAGCCCTGGCGGCCATCGTGATCCCGGAGCGCGTGCTGCCGACCACCATGGAGTTCGTCGACATCGCCGGCCTGGTGGCCGGGGCTTCGAAAGGTGAAGGCCTGGGCAACAAATTCCTGGCCAACATCCGCGAAACCGATGCCATCGCCCACGTGGTCCGCTGCTTCGAAGACGAGAACGTGATTCACGTCTCCAACAGCGTCGACCCGAAACGCGATATCGAAATCATCGACCTGGAACTGATCTTCGCCGACCTCGACAGCTGCGAGAAGCAACTGCAGAAAGTCGCTCGCAATGCCAAGGGTGGCGACAAAGACGCCGTCGCCCAGAAAGCCCTGCTCGAGCAGTTGATCGCCCACTTCACCTTGGGCAAGCCGGCACGCAGCCTGATCAAGAACATGGGTGCCGATGAGAAGCAGATCGTTCGTGGCTTCCACCTGCTGACCACCAAGCCGGTCATGTACATTGCCAACGTTGCCGAAGACGGCTTCGAGAACAACCCGCTGCTGGACGTGGTAAAAGCTATCGCCGAAGAAGAAGGCGCGATCGTGGTACCGGTCTGCAACAAGATCGAAGCGGAAATCGCCGAGCTTGAAGACGGCGAAGAGAAGGACATGTTCCTGGAGGCCCTGGGCCTGGAAGAGCCTGGCCTGAATCGCGTGATCCGTGCGGGTTATGAAATGCTCAACCTGCAGACGTACTTCACCGCTGGCGTAAAAGAAGTCCGCGCCTGGACCGTTCGCGTAGGGGCTACCGCGCCACAAGCCGCGGCCGTGATCCATACCGACTTCGAAAAAGGCTTCATCCGCGCCGAAGTCATCGCCTATGACGATTTCATCCAGTACAAGGGTGAAGCCGGTGCCAAGGAGGCTGGTAAATGGCGTCTGGAAGGCAAGGAATACATCGTCAAGGACGGTGATGTGATGCACTTCCGCTTTAACGTCTAAATTGCGCGTGGTGTTGCGGGTGATGGTGTGTATATCCGTTATTTAGGTAACGGCTGCTTATGGTTCCGCTCTTACAGCGGCTCACTTTTGAGAAGCGCAAAAGTAAGCAAAACGCTCTTGCCCCACCACTCGGTGCCTCGCCTAGGCTCGGCATGCCTGAACGAAGGCATCGCTCCGTGGGCCGCCGCGAAGGGCCATCCATGGCCCAGCGCGGCTAACCCGGCATCCATGCCGGGTTGCCCACTGCGCAATACCTTCGCTCAGCCAGCGTGGTTTAACGGGGCGCCCCAGATCAAAATCAAAATCAAAATCGAGGCGGCCTGACAGCCGACCTGGCTTTTTTGCGAACGCGTTTTTCCTGTGGGAGCGAGCCTGCTCGCGAAGGCGGTTTCACAGCCAATGAAGATATTGGATGTGCCGGCCTCTTCGCGAGCAAGCT
>NZ_ATLN01000076.1:0-54648 GCF_000416195.1 Pseudomonas sp. CFII68 | reverse complement strand
GGGAGCAAAGCTTGCTCGCGATGCGGCCTTACAGCCGGCCTATTTCTCCGACCGTGCCCCGATCCAACTGTGGGAGCGAGCTTGCTCGCGATGAATGCGGCGCCGGTTCAAAGCCCGGCAATCAAGTCCCGATAATCCCCCAACGCGTCAAACTCCCCCGTGTCCTTCGGTCCTTTGCGGCTATCCGGCTCGCTCACGGCCAGCAAGTGCGCCACGCCGAAGTCCCGGGCACTGCGCAGCACGGGCAGGGTGTCGTCGATGAACAGGCTGCGGGCCGGGTCGAAATTCAAGTCGGCTTGCAGCGCGTCCCAGAATTGCGGGTTTTCCTTGGGGAAGCCGTAGTCATGGGAACTGATCAAGCGGTCGAAGTAAGGGGCCAGTTCGATGCGTTCCAGCTTCAGGGACAATGAATCGCGGTGGGCGTTGGTGATCATCACCACGCGCTTGCCGGCCCGCTGGATCGCCGCGAGGAAGGTATCGGCGTCCGGGCGCAAGGCGATCAGGTGCGCGGTTTCCAACTTCAGTTCGCGTACCGGCAGTTTCAGCTCGGTGCTCCAGAAATCCAGGCAATACCATTGCAACTGGCCGGCGTTGCGCTCGAACAGCGGCTGCAGCTCCATCTCGGCCATCGCCCGGCTCACGCCATGCAGTTCGGCGTAGCGCTGGGGCAGGTGTTCGAGCCAGAAATGGTTGTCGTAATGCAGGTCCAGCAGGGTGCCGTCCATGTCCAGCAGAACCGTATCGATCTCATGCCAGGGCAGCAAAGCCATAAAACTTCTCCATCGGTAATCGGATATCCGACACAAACAATCAGAATAGGCCGGGTATAGTAGCCCGCTATCGCCCAGGGAGCCGTTTATGCGCCAGAAACCCACCATACTCGATCGCCGGATCGTCGCTACCAGCCGCCTGTTTTGCGTGGAAGAACTGAAATTGCGGTTTTCCAACGGTGTTGAGCGCACCTATGAACGTCTGGCGAGCAAGGGGGCGGGCTACGGCGCGGTGATGATCGTGGCGATGCTCGATGCCGATCACGCGGTGTTGGTGGAAGAGTATTGCGGTGGCACCGACGCCTACGAACTGTCCCTGCCCAAGGGCTTGATCGAGCCAGGCGAAGACGTGCTGGCGGCGGCCGAACGGGAGCTCAAGGAAGAGGCCGGTTTCGGTGCGCGCCAGTTGGAACACCTGACCGAACTGTCGTTGTCCCCCGGCTACATGAGCCAGAAGATCCAGGTGGTGCTGGCGACCGATCTGTATGAAGAACGGCTGGAGGGTGACGAGCCCGAGCCGATGCGTGTGGACAAGGTCAACCTGCGTGAGCTGTCGGCCCTGGCACAGAACCCGCAGTTCACCGAGGGCCGGGCCTTGGCGGCGCTGTACCTGGCCCGTGACCTGCTGGCCCAGCGTGGAGCATTCCTGTCATGACATTTCCTCATTCGCTGATGGCCCCGGTGGTCGAGCTGGCGCTCCAGGCCGGCGAGGCAATCCTGCCGTTCTGGCGCGCCAACGTGCAGGTCAACCACAAGGCCGACGAGTCGCCGGTGACGGCCGCAGACATGGCCGCTCATGATGTGATCGTGGCCGGGCTGACGGCACTGGCCCCGGATATTCCGATCCTCTCCGAAGAAGACGCCGATATTGCCCAAAGCGTGCGCGCCGGCTGGCATCGCTGGTGGTTGGTGGACCCGTTGGATGGCACCAAGGAATTCATTTCCGGCAGCGAGGAGTTCACCGTCAACATCGCGTTGGTGGAGCAGGGCCGTGTGGTGTTCGGCGTGGTATCGATGCCCACCAATGGGCGCTTTTACGTCGGCGGCGCAGGGCTGGGTGCCTGGCGTGGCGACAAGGGCGGCGTGCCTTTGCCTATCGCGGTTCGTGACGTCCTGGCCCCGGGTGAAGCTTTTACCGTGGTCGCCAGCCGTCGGCACACCAGCCCGGAGCAGGAGCGCCTGCTGAATGGCCTGAGCGGGAGCCTGGGTGAGCTGCAACTGACCAGTATTGGCAGTTCGTTGAAGTTTTGCCTGGTGGCCGAAGGCGCGGCGGATTGCTATCCACGACTGGCGCCGACCTCCCAATGGGACACCGCCGCCGCCCAGGGTGTATTGGAAGGTGCGGGTGGCGAGGTGTTGGACTTGAGCGGCGAACCGTTCTGCTATCCACCGCGTGAGTCGCTGTTGAATACGTCGTTTCTGGCGTTGCCGGCGAAAGCGGCTTGGCGTGGAAAACTGCTGGAACTTGCTCGCTCTTAAGCCTGGTTCGATCCTTTGTGGCGAGGGGATTGTGGGAGCAAAGCTTGCTCGCGATACAGGCGCCTCGATCTCTGAAAGACCCCAGCGCATCCATCGCGGGCAAGCCTTGCTCCCACACAGCGATACCTCGCCACAGGGGCCGGCAGTGTTTCAGCGATGCAACACGTACTGCCCCTCGAACTGCACCGCCACGTCCTCGCTGCCGGTATTCATCACCCGCGTCTGCAACGCCAGCCGGGCCCGTCCGTAACGCCTGTAGGTGGCCAGGAAGCGCTTCCAGACCTTTTCCTCGGGCGCTTCGCACACGACCGTCGCATCGCGGGTCACCGGCAGTGGATAGCTGATCTGTCCTTCCTGAATCACGATATGCCCGTCTTCGATGCCTTCCTCGCGCAGGGCCAGGTGCAACCAGCCCCAGCCACCGAGCACCGCGCCGCAATACAGGCTGCCACCGAACATGGTGCTCTTGTGATTGACGTTGGCCGCAAGCGGCAAAGACAGACGCAGTTGCCGGGCCTGCCAATCGAGCACCTTGAGGCCCATGTCCCGGGTCAAGGGGATGTCGTGGTGCAGGATCGATTCCAGGTAACGACTGTCGCGGTTCATTGCGGGGCCTTTTGCTTGAACGGGAAATGACGATAACTCAATCGGACTCATCGGCCGAACCGTGGCTGCTGTCGCCGAAGTTCAGCCCATGTTTGCGTAACTTGTCGTGCAAGGTCTTGCGTGGAATGCCCAAGGCTTCGGCCAGGCTGCGCACCGAGCTGTGGGGGCGGGCCAGTTCAGCGGCGATCAGGGTTTTCTCGAAGTTTTCCACCTGCTCGCTCAAGCCGCCACTGACCACTTCCACCGGTGCGCCGGGGCTGCCGTCTGGCGCGGCGTTGTCCAGGGCCAGTTCCAGGCCCAGGGCAAAACGTTCGGCGGCGTTCTGCAACTCTCGCACATTGCCCGGCCAACTGTGGCGCAGCAGCAACGCCCGTTGCGCCGGTTGCAATTGATGGGGCGGCAGGCCGTGGCGAGCGCTGGCTTCGTCGGCGAAGTGCTGGAACAGCATCAGCGCATCCTCTCCCCGTTCGCGCAATGGCGGTATGCGCAGCGGGGCGACGTTCAGGCGGTAATACAGGTCGGCGCGAAAACGCCCCTGGTCGGCGGCCTGGCGCAGGTCTTCCTTGGTTGCGGCGATTACGCGGATATCCAGCGGGATCTGTTGATTGCCCCCCAGCCGCTCCACCATGCGCTCTTGCAGCAGACGCAGCAGTTTGACCTGGACATCCAGGCTCATGCTTTCGATTTCATCCAGAAACAGTGTGCCGCCATTGGCAAACTCGAACTTGCCGATGCGGCGTTTCTGCGCGCCGGTAAACGCGCCGGGTTCGTGGCCGAACAGCTCGCTTTCCACCACCGACTCGGCCAGGGCTCCGGCGTTGATCGCCACGAAGGGGCCGTTGCGCCGGCCCGAAAGATCGTGCAATGCACGGGCGACCACTTCCTTGCCGGCGCCGGTTTCACCAAGGATCAACACATCGGCGCGGGTGGCGGCCAGTGCACCGATCTGCTCGCGCAGGCGCAACATCGGTGTCGATTGGCCGACCAGGCGGGCGCTGAGTTCATGGCGATCGCTCAGGGCCAGGCGCAGGCTGCGGTTGTCCAGCACCAATCGACGCAAGGCCAGGGCCCGGCGTACGCTGTCGAGCAGGTGATCACTGGCGAAAGGCTTTTCCAAAAAGTCATAGGCCCCGGCGCGCATCGCCTGCACCGCCAGCGGCACGTCACCGTGGCCGGTGATCAACAGCACCGGCAGTTCTGAGTCCTGGGCGTGGAGTTCGCCCAGCAGTTCGAGGCCGTCCATGCCCGGCATGCGAATATCGCTGACCACCACGCCCGGCCAGTCACGGGGCAGTTGCGCGGCCACGCCCTTGGCTTCGGCCAGGGGCAGGATTTTCAGGCCGGCCAGGTCGAGGGTCTGGCTCAAGGCCTGACGCAAATGGGGATCGTCGTCGATCAGCACCACCTCAATCCGGTTGTCGATGGTCATACACTTCGGTCCTCGGACGGTTGCAGGCTCACCCCGGGGGCGCCAGCGCGCAGTTTCAGGGTAATCAGGGCGCCGCCTTCCTTGTGGTTGGCGAACGACAGTTCGCCGCCAAAGGCGCGCATCAGGGTGTCGCAGATCGCCAGCCCCAGGCCAAGGCCCTGGGTGCGCGTCTTGGTGGTGTAGAAGGGCTCGCCGGCGCGGCCCAGGGCTTCCATGCAAAACCCCGGGCCGTTATCGCGGATGTACAGGTTGACGCCGGTTTCGGTGGCCTGGGCACTGAGCCAGAGTTTGCGCGGCGGGCCTTTCTCGGTGAGCGCATCGAGGGCGTTGGCCAGCAGGTTGCCGAGCACCTGGCGCAAGCGGGTTTCGCCGGCCTCGACCCACAGCGTGGCGGCCGGCAAGTCGCGAATCAGTTCCACTTCCATGCTGCGCCGGCGTTTGGCGAGCAGGGCCAAGGCATCGTCCAGTGCCGGCTGCAGGGCGACGCTTTCCGGGGCATGGCGGTCGCGGCGGGCGAAGGCGCGCAGGTGGGCGATGATCGACGCCATGCGCCCCGTCAGTTCGCTGATCAGCTTGAGGTTGCCCCGGGCGTCGTCGGTGCGTTGGTGATCGAGCAGAATCTCGGCGTTTTCCGCGTAGCTGCGAATCGCGGCCAGCGGCTGGTTGAGTTCGTGGCTGATGCTCGCCGACATGGTGCCCAGGGCCGACAGCTTGCCGGCCTGCACCAGGTCATCCTGGGCGCGGACCAACTCCTGCTGGGCCTGTTCGCGCTCCAGCACTTCCTGTTTCAACCGTCGGTTCAGCCCTTCCAGGTCACTGGTGCGCTCGGCCACCCGGCCCTCCAGCTGTTGGCGGGCCTTGGCTTCGAAGGCGATCCGATCCAGGTAATGGCGCCGGCGTTGCATCATCAACCCGAGCAACAGCATCAACACCAGCAACGCCGCGCCACCGATGGCGACCACGGTGCGCACCGGACGATCAATCAGCGTGCGCGGGGCGAGAATGCTCACGCTCCAGCCGGTTTCCTCGATGGACTGGGTCTGGGTCAGCCAGGCGTTGGCGTCCAGGTTCAGCGGCTTGGGATCACGGGTCGGATACGGTTGTACCGCGCTGATGGCCTTGCGCTCATCGTCATTCAAGGGCCGGGTCGCGCGAAATCGCCATTCCTGTCGCGACGTAAGGATGACCACGCCGTTGTGGTCGGTCACCAGCAATTGTTCGGGGGTCTTGCCCCACAGGCTTTCGGTGTGGTCGAGGTCGACCTTGACCACCAGCACGCCGATGACTTTTTCGCGGTCGTGCACGGCGGCGGCAAAGAAGTAACCGCGCTTGGCCGACGTCGTGCCCAAGCCGAAGAAGCGGCCCAGGCGTCCGGCCATGGCTTCGATGAAGTAGGGCCGGAAGGCGAAATTGCGTCCGACGAAACTGTCGTGTTTGTCCCAGTTCGACGCGGCCAGGGTCTTGCCGGAAGGGTCCATCAGGTACATGACTTCGGCGCCGGTCTGGGCGCTGATGTTTTTCAACAGCCGGTTGGCGTTGCCTTGGGTCACGCCATCGTCCGGCGCCGATAAGGCGGCGCGCAAAGCCGGCAGCTCGCCGAGAATCTGTGGCAGCACCTCATAGCGGTGCAGCGTGCCCAACAGGTTGGCGACGTAGAGGTCCAGGGTCTGGCGGTTCTGCCCGGCCAGCTCGCTGCGGTAATAACGTTCGGCCAGGTGTTCCAACGGCCACAGCAAGGGCGCCAGGCACAGCGCGAGCAAGGCCAGGCTGCGCCAACGGGGTCTGCGGGGAAGGGTGGAATTCATGAGCCTCGGACGCCTGTGGTGACAGGCGTATTATGCCTAGTTGCCTTGCAAATACTATTTGTAAGGCAGTACTAGGTTTGTCCGGCGAGGCACTGCTGCAGCGCGCTTCGCCAGTCCGGTTGGCTCACCCCCCACTCCTTGAGCAGGCGCGTGCAATCCAGGCGCGAATTAAGTGGCCGCGGGGCTGGAGTCGGATAGGCGCTGGATTCAATGGGCTCCAGCAGCGCACACGCTTTGTGCCGATCGAGCAGGTTTTCGCCGATGGCCTGGGCGAAACCGAACCAGGACGTCTCACCCTGGGCCGTCAGGTGATAGGTGCCCCAGGCGCCGGGGTGGCCGGCCTGCCAGCGCTCGATCAGTTGCGCCGTACTGTCGGCAATGGTGCCGGCCCAGGTCGGTGCGCCGACCTGGTCGGCGACCACCCGCAACTGCGGTTTTTCCTGCAACAGGCGCTGCATGGTCAACAGGAAGTTGCGGCCCTCGGTGGAGTACACCCAACTGGTGCGCAGAATCAGGTGCTGGCCACCAGCCTGGCGGATGGCATTCTCGCCGGCCAGCTTGCTGCGTCCGTAGACACTCAGCGGGTTGGGCGTGTCGTCCTCGGTGTAGGGGGCGGGTTTGAGGCCATCGAAGACGTAGTCGGTGGAGTAGTGAATCAGCGGGACGCCCAGTGCAACCGCTGCCTGGGCCAGGATGCCCGGTGCCGTGGCATTGATGGCGAACGTCCGCTCCGGTTCACTTTCGGCCTGGTCGACGGCCGTGTGGGCGGCAGCGTTGATGATCAGGCCGGGCCTCAGCGCCTCGATGGGCGCTCGCAGGGCGTCCGGTTGCGCCAGGTCGAGCTGGTCGCTGCCGCGCACGATCAACTCGCCCAGGCCGCTCAGGCGCGACTGGAGCGCCCGGGAAACCTGGCCATTCTGGCCGATGATCAGGATACGCAAGGGGGCACTCATGGGAACAGGTCGGCCTCGTGCAGGGCCTTGCCGTTCTGGTCCTTGGCCGAGAGGATCGGCGCGCCTTCGAGCTCCCAGTCGATGGCCAGCTGCGGGTCGTCCCAGCGAATGCAGCGCTCGGCCGATGGCGCGTAGTAGTCGGTGGTCTTGTAGAGGAAGTCCGCTGATTCGCTCAGTACGACGAAACCGTGGGCAAACCCAGGCGGGACCCACATCTGCCGGTGGTTCTGCGCCGACAGGCGTACGCTGGCCCATTGGCCGAAGGTCGGCGAGCTGTGGCGGATGTCCACCGCGATATCCAGCACCTCCCCGGCAGTGACGCGCACGAGTTTTCCCTGGGCCTGTTCGATCTGATAGTGCAGGCCCCGCAGCACGCCCCTGGTGGAGCGTGAATGGTTGTCCTGGACGAACGGCAGGGTGCAGCCAGTCGCTTCGGCAAACGCCCGGGCATTGAAGCTTTCGTAGAAAAAACCTCGGTCGTCGCCAAAGACTTTCGGTTCGATGACCAGGACGTCTGGCAAGCGAGTGGCGATGACATTCATCGTGTTTCTCCGGCGATCTTGAACAAGTACTGGCCGTAGCCGGTCTTGCCAAAATACTGGGCGCGCTCAAGGACGTGCTCGCGGCTGACCCAACCTTGCTGGTAGGCAATTTCTTCCAGGCACGCCACTTTCAGGCCTTGGCGATGTTCGATGGTCTGCACGTATTGCGAGGCTTCCAGCAGGCTATCGTGGGTGCCGGTGTCCAGCCAGGCGAAACCACGGCCGAAGCGCTCGACGTGCAGGTCGCCGCGTTGCAGGTAGGCATTGTTGACGTCGGTGATTTCCAGTTCGCCGCGCTTGGACGGCTTGATGGCCTTGGCGATCTCGATCACGTCGTTATCGTAGAAATACAGGCCGGTTACCGCGTAGCTGGATTTGGGCGCGGTGGGTTTTTCTTCGATGGACATCGCCCGTCCTTCTGGATCGAAATCGATCACGCCAAAACGTTCAGGGTCCTTGACCCAGTAGCCGAACACTGTCGCGCCACTCTGCCGGTTGACGGCGGTCTGCAATTGTTCGCCAAAATGCTGGCCGTGGAAAATGTTGTCGCCCAGGATCAGGCACACCGAGTCGCTGCCAATGAACTGCTCGCCGATCAGGAACGCCTGGGCCAGGCCATCGGGCGTCGGCTGCTCGGCGTAGCTGAACTGCACACCAAACTGATGACCGTCGCCCAAGAGGGCGCGGTATTGCGGCAGATCCTGGGGGGTGGAAATCACCAGGATGTCTTTGATGCCGGCGAGCATCAGCACCGAGATCGGGTAATAAATCATCGGTTTGTCATAAACCGGCAAGAGTTGCTTGGAAACCCCAAGGGTGATCGGGTGCAAACGTGTGCCGGAACCGCCGGCCAGAACAATGCCCTTCATCATGCCATTGCATCCTTGTTGTCGAGCGAGCCCAGGCGCTCGCCCTGATAGCTGCCGTCCTGGACACGTTGGCACCACAGCAGGTTTTCGAGGTACCACTGCACGGTCTTGCGCAGCCCGGTCTCGAAGGTTTCCCGTGGTGTCCAGCCCAGTTCCCGTTCGATCTTGCTGGCGTCGATGGCGTAGCGCAGGTCGTGGCCGGGGCGATCCTGGACGAAGCTGATCAGGTCGGCATAATGCTCGACCCCTTCGGGCTTGCGTGGCGCCAGTTCTTCGAGCAGCGCGCAGATGCTACGCACCACGTCGATGTTTTTCTGCTCGTTGTGCCCGCCAATGTTGTAAGTCTCGCCGACCGCGCCTTCGGTGACGACCTTGAGCAGTGCACGGGCATGATCTTCGACAAACAGCCAGTCGCGCACTTGCTGGCCGTTGCCGTAGACCGGTAATGGCTTACCGGCCAGCGCGTTGAGAATCACCAGTGGAATCAGCTTCTCGGGGAAGTGAAACGGCCCGTAGTTGTTCGAGCAGTTGGTCAACAGCACGGGCAAGCCATAGGTGCGTTGCCAGGCACGGACCAGGTGGTCGGACGCCGCCTTGCTCGCCGAATACGGTGAGCTTGGGGCATAGGCGGTGGTCTCGGTGAACAGGTCATCCACACCGTGCAGGTCGCCATACACTTCGTCGGTGGAAATGTGGTGGAAGCGAAACGCGCGTTTCTGCGGCTCGGGCAGGGCCTGCCAATAGGCTCGAGTGGCTTCCAGCAGGCTGTAGGTGCCCACGATATTGGTCTGGATGAAGTCCGCCGGGCCATCAATGGAGCGGTCTACATGGGACTCGGCCGCCAGATGCATGATGGCGTCAGGCTTGAATCGCGCTAGCACCGCACTGACGGTTGGTTGATCGACGATATCGGCCTGGACGAATTCGTAGCGGCTGTCGTGATCGATGCTGCTCAGTGATTCGAGATTGCCGGCATAGGTCAGCTTATCGAGGTTCAGGACCTGGTGTCCGGTATCAAGAATCAAGTGCCGTATGAGAGCCGAGCCGATGAAACCGGCACCGCCAGTGATGAGAATGCGCATCCGGGTAAGCCTTTTTCCGTGAGACGACAGAGCCTTAGGAGCATAGCTTGTAGGCATGGCGGGGGCGGTGCAAGCGAATATCCTATGGACACCCCCTCCCCATATAGCCTCTCAGGAGAGCTGTGCATATTTTTGAACAGGGGGGGTTGCTTATCCCCCGACTCAGTGGCGTGATAGGCATCCGATCAAAACCACCTCAGGGGTCGTTGTATGCCGCTCACTACGTTGGTTCACCGTGCCAGTTTGCCAAGCCCACAGATCAGCGCCGAGCAGGCGTTGGTGCTGTTGCGCTTGAATTACGGACTCAGCGGCGACCTGCGACCCCTTGGCAGCAACCAGGACCTGAACTACCGCGTCGACAGCGAGCGCGGGCGCTTTGTGTTGAAAATTTGCCACGGCGACTACGCCGTCCAGGAGCTCCAGGCCCAACACGCTGCTCTCAAGCAGTTGGCCGGGCACGGCGCGGTGAAGGTGCCGCGGGTGATTACCGCCAGCAACGACCAGGACCTGCTGACATTGGACGTCGACGGGCAAGCGGTCCATATGCGACTGCTGGAGTACATCGACGGCCAGTCCCTCACGCAGCTCAAACACCTGCCGCCTGAGTTGGTGACCGGCCTGGGTCGCCTGTGCGCGGAAATGGACCTGGCCCTGGCGACATTCGACCACCCAGGCCTGGAGCGCACCCTGCAATGGGACGCGCGCCACGCCCCCGCCCTGATCGATCACTTGTTGCCTGTCATCGACGACGATCAGCGGCGGCAACTGATCGCCGAGGTCGCGCAACAGGCCGAGCGGCGCTTGCAGCCGCTCAAGGCCAGCCTGCCGGTGCAGGCGATCCACATGGACATCACCGATGACAACGTGGTCTGGCAGCGCGATGCCCAGCGCCAATGGCAATTGCAGGGCGTCATCGATTTCGGCGACCTGATCCGCACTTGGCGCATCACCGACTTGTCGGTGACCTGCGCCGCCCTGCTGCACCACGCCGACGGCGATCCGTTCTTTATCTTGCCGGCGATCAAGGCCTATCACGCGGTCAATCCCTTGCAACGTGAAGAACTGCTGGCGCTATGGCCACTGGTCGTGGCACGCGCCGCGGTACTGGTGCTCAGCGGTGAGCAGCAGGTTTCCATCGACCCGGACAACCAATACAGCCGCGACAACCTGGCCCATGAGTGGGAGATTTTCCGGGTCGCGCACTCGGTGCCCCTCGAACTGATGGAAGCGGCGATTCTCACCGCCGTCGGCCATAGCCTGCCGGCCATTGCCAGCGAAGGCTTTGCGCCGCTGTTGCCGACCCTGGTGGGGCGTGAATTTGCCTTGATTGACCTGGGTGTACTGAGCCCGCATTTCGAGGCCGGCAATTGGGAGCAACCGGGGATCGACCAGCGCCTGTTGAGCGAGGCCGCTGGCGTTCACGGCCTGGCGGCCAGCCGCTACGGGCAGTACCGGTTATCCCGCACCCGACCGGACAGCGCCGTCGAGCCCGATACTTATCCACTGCACGTGGAGTTGAGCGTTCCTCAGGGGACGCCGCTCGAATCCCCGTTCGCTGGGGTCGTGCACAAGACGGCCGACGGCCTGTTGCAGCTGGACAGCGCGCAGTTGAGCGTGCGGCTGTGGGGCGTGACGTCGCCGCTGCATTCCGGCGCGGCACTGGTCAAGGGGCAGGTGCTGGGCGAAGTGACGGGGCCGTTGCGGGTCCAGTTGTGTCGGGGCGCCCAGGTGGATCCACCACTGTTCTGCACACCTTCCAGGGCATTGGCCTGGCAGGCGCTTTGCCCTTCGCCGGCGGTGCTGCTGGGGCTGGCTTGTGATGCCGAGCCGGAGATCGATCCCGGCGCGCTGCTGGCCCGTCGCGATGCGAGCTTTGCCCGTTCGCAAAAGCACTACTACGTCGACCCGCCGCGTATCGAGCGCGGCTGGCGCAACCACCTGATCGACATGCAGGGCCGCTCGTACCTGGACATGCTCAATAATGTCGCGGTACTGGGCCACGGCCATCCACGCATGGCGGCGGTGGCCGCCCGGCAATGGTCGCTGCTCAATACCAACTCGCGTTTTCACTACGCGGCGATTGCCGAATTTTCCGAGCGCCTGCTGGCGCTGTCGCCCTCCAACATGGATCGGGTGTTCCTGGTCAACAGCGGCACCGAGGCCAACGACCTGGCGATCCGCCTGGCCTGGGCCTACAGCGGCGGGCGGGACATGCTCAGCGTATTGGAGGCCTATCACGGCTGGTCGGTGGCGGCCGATGCGGTCTCGACCTCCATCGCTGACAATCCCCAGGCCCTGAGCAGCCGCCCGGACTGGGTGCATCCGGTGACCGCACCGAACACCTATCGCGGCGAATTCCGTGGCCCCGACACTGCGCCGGATTACGTGCGCAGCGTCGAACACAACCTGGCGAAAATCGCCGAGAGTAAACGCCAGCTCGCCGGTTTCATCTGCGAACCGGTGTACGGCAACGCCGGTGGGATCGCGCTGCCGCCCGGTTACCTCAAACATGTCTACGCGATGGTGCGCGAGCGCGGTGGGGTCTGCATCGCCGACGAAGTACAGGTCGGTTACGGGCGCATGGGCGAGTTTTTCTGGGGTTTCGAAGAGCAAGGCGTAGTGCCGGACATCATCACCATGGCCAAGGGCATGGGCAACGGCCAGCCGCTGGGCGCGGTCATCACCCGCCGGGAAATCGCCGAGGCGCTGGAAGCCGAGGGGTATTTCTTCTCGTCGGCCGGTGGCAGCCCGGTCAGTTGCCAGATCGGCATGGCGGTGCTGGATGTCATGGAAGAAGACAATCTCTGGGAAAACGCCCGGGTAGTGGGCGGGCATTTCAAGGCGCGGCTGGAGGCCTTGATCGACCGCTATCCATTGGTCGGCGCGGTGCATGGCTCCGGGTTCTACCTGGGCGTGGAGCTGATCCGCGACCGCGACACCCTGGAGCCGGCCACTGAAGAAACCACGGCGTTGTGCAACCGCCTGCGAGCGTTGGGGATCTTCATGCAACCGACCGGCGATTACCTGAACATCCTCAAGATCAAACCGCCGATGGTCACCACGCGCCAGAGCGTGGATTTCTTCGTCGATATGCTGGTGAAGGTCTTGGACGAGGGGCTGTAATCGATCGGGAACGCCAGGCTGTAAAGCTGTGTTCCCCTGTGGGAGCGGGCTTGCTCGCGAAAGCGGTGTGTCAGTCACCGCATAGGTCGCTGACCCGACGCCTTCGCGAGCAAGCCCGCTCCCACAGATATCTCGTTATAAAATCGATTTTTGTCGGTGTTTTCAGCTATTTTTTGATTGTGTTTAGTCTTTCTGACTTTATTAGTCGATATTTATCGTTTATAAAGTTGCCACTGCCCCATCGCCCAGGAGATGACCCCATGACAACGTTGCACAGCACTCCCCGCGCGGATGGTTTCCACATGCCTGCCGAGTGGGCGACCCAGACCCAGGTCTGGATGATCTGGCCCGAGCGCCCGGACAACTGGCGCCTGGGTGGCAAGCCCGCGCAGGCCGCCCACGTAGCGGTCGCCAAGGCCATCGCCCGTTTTGAGCCGGTGACTGTGGCGGTGTCTGCGGCCCAATACGAAAATGCCCGGGCGCGTCTCGACGTGCCGAATATCCGCCTGGTGGAAATGTCCAGTGACGACGCTTGGGTCCGCGACACAGGGCCGACGTTTGTCATCAATGACAACGGTGAAGTGCGCGGTGTCGATTGGGATTTCAACGCCTGGGGCGGTTTCGACGGTGGCCTGTACACGCCGTGGAACCGTGATGCGCAAGTGGCCGGCAAGATCCTCGAGATCGAGCGCAGCCCGCGTTATTGCACCGAAGGTTTTGTGCTCGAGGGCGGTTCGATCCACGTGGACGGCGAAGGCACCCTGATCACCACCGAAGAGTGCCTGCTCAACCGCAATCGCAACCCGCACTTGAGCCGCGAAGAGATCGAGGCAGTGCTCAGCGCGCAGTTGGCGGTGGACAAGATCATCTGGCTGCCTGATGGTCTGTTCAATGACGAGACCGACGGCCATGTGGATAACTTTTGCTGCTACGTGCGGCCGGGTGAAGTCCTGCTGGCCTGGACCGACGACCCACAAGACCCTAACTACACCCGCTGCCACGCAGCGATGAACGTGCTGCAAAACAGCACTGACGCCAAGGGACGCCCGTTCACAGTGCATAAAATGCCGATTCCGGGGCCGTTGTATGCCACCGAGCAAGAGTGTGCCGGCGTGGATGCGGTGGAGGGTTCCCAGGAGCGTAACCCGTCGGTACGGCTGGCCGGTTCCTACGTGAATTTCCTGATCGTCAACGGCGGCATCATCGCGCCAAGCTTTGACGATCCGCTGGACACGCCGGCCAGGGACATCCTGCAGAACCTGTTCCCGCAGCACGAAGTGGTCATGGTACCGGGGCGCGAACTGTTACTGGGGGGTGGGAATATCCATTGCCTTACACAACAGCAACCTGCGCCGCGGGCAAAATGAGTGGCGATGTAACAGCTGGGTGATAACGACCGCGCCGGCTCTAGGCCGGCGGTTTTGGATCCATCCCGGCAAGCCCGCGGCCTGATTGGTGCGCGGGTTTTTTTGTGCCTGTTTATTGGCGTGACGGATACATTGGCATAGCTCTTGTATCTGTACTTCGGCAGTTCTGGGGAGAGAACTGAGTTGTTTTGTCATAAACCTTGGATAAATTGGCCGCTCATCAACCAGGAGAGGGCGCTGGAATGAATATGATAAGCGAGCGCACATGCCATCCCTTGGCCGTTAATGGTGAGTCGCTTCAAGCCTTGGCGCAGTGGTTGAAGTCCAACGGAACGCGTCAGATCAGAGAACCTGATCCGCGCCGGATGATCGTTGAGCGTTACCCCGTTGGCCTGTTCAGCGAGGCGGAGCTGGAAGCGTTGTGGGATGTGATGCAAGGATAGAATTCGACGGATTGATAAAAAGCGCTGGCCGGGATGGCAGCGCTTTTTTTGTGTCCGCCGGACTTGCGGGCTGATGCAACTCGTGTGGGAGCGGGCTTGCTCGCGAAAGCGGTGTGTCAGGCACCGCATATGTAGCTGACCCGACGCCTTCGCGAGCAAGCCCGCTCCCACAGGATCAGTGTTCACCATGGGTATTCGACCGATCCGCGAAACAGATTGAAAGCCATTCCAGCGTTTTTCCGCAGTGCTCCGGAGACTACCCTGCTGCCATCGAATCCTCATGGCTAGCGGAGTCCCCATGACCACTCTTCATTATATCTACGACCCGCTGTGCGGCTGGTGTTACGGCGCCAAGCCGTTGGTGCAGGCCGCCCGGACCGTTTTGCCGGTGATTGCCCATGGCGGCGGCATGATGACCGGTGCCAATCGCCAGCAGGTCTCGCCGCAGTTGCGCAATTACGTGATGCCCCACGACCGGCGCATTGCCGAGCATTCCGGGCAACCATTTGGCGAGGCCTATTTCGAAGGTCTGCTGCGCGACCACAGCGCCGTGTTCGATTCGGCGCCGCCGACCGCCGCCATCCTCGCTGCCGAACAGCTCGGCGGCCACGGCCTGGAGCTGCTCGGGCGCCTGCAAACCGCACACTACGTCGAAGGCCGGCGCATCGCTGACGAAACCGTCCTGCTGGAGCTCGCCAAAACCATCGGCCTGCCGGCCCAGGCGTTCCTGACGGCATTCAGCACGGTTGATGTGCAAGGGCATATCAAGGCCAGTCGCACCTTGCTGGCCCAGGTCGGCGGCCAGGGTTTCCCAACCTTGGCCTTGGAGCAGGATGGCCAGTTCACGCTGATCGACATCGGCCCTTGGTTCGGCAAGCCCGAGGCATTCGCCCAATGGCTGACGCAAGCCTTGCCGGTTCAGGCCTCCACGTCATCCGCGGCCTGCGGTCTTGACGGTTGTTCGCGGTGAGCAGTTCTTAGACATTTTTTGCCTAATTACAGACGTTTCACGAAATTGACACACCGTTGAGGGCGCGACTAGGATTCGCCTACGCCTGTGGCTAACAACCATGACTCTTAAATAATAAAAAGGCCCGACACGATCACTCGTGGGCGGGCCTTTTCATTATTTCCAGGAGCAAGAGTCCGAAAAAGAGCGCAAAAGCGCCATTTCGGTTGCCCGCCACAGTGCGTATCAACCCGTACAAGGAAAATAATCATGTTGAACAAGCGCATTAGTTTGATCGCACTGGGGATCTTGAGCACGACACACGCCATGGCCAACGACCAGGCGCAGTCCAAAGGGTTCGTTGAAGACAGCAGCTTGAAAGTGCTGTTGCGCAACGCTTATATCAACCGCGACTACAAAGATGGCAACGAAGACAAGGCCGAATGGGGCCAGGCGGCCATCGGTACCTTCTCGTCCGGCTTCACCCAGGGCACCGTGGGTGTCGGTGTGGATGCGTTCGGCCTGTACGCGCTGCGTCTGGACGGCGGCAAAGGCCGCAGCGGGGCGGGCGGCATCGACTTCTTCAAGCAAGGCGACAGCGGCAACGCCGCCGATGACCTGTCCAAGTTCGGGGCAGCGGTCAAGTTCCGCGTCTCCAACACCGTGCTGGCCTACGGTGACCAGATGCCGGCCCTGCCGGTGCTCAGCTATGACAACTCGCGCCTGCTGCCGGAAAGCTACACCGGCACGCTGATCACCTCCAAGGAGATCAAGGGCCTGGAACTCAATGCCGGCCGTTTCACCGCCGAATCGCGCAAGAGTGCTGAAGGCCGCGACAGCGGTGGCCTGAAGTCGATCAACGTCTTGGGCGGCAGCTATCAGTTCACCGAGCAGTTCAAGGCTTCGCTCTACGCCTCGGATGTCGAGGACGTATTGAAGAAGCAATACGTGAACGCCAACTATGTGTTCCCGCTGGCCAAGGATCAGTCCCTGACCCTGGACTTCAACGGTTATCGCACCAAGCTGGACAACAGCTACGTTCGTGAAAACAACGTCACCGGCGACGACAACAAGATCTGGAGCCTGGCTGCCACCTTCGCCACAGGGCCGCACAGTTTCACGCTTGCCCACCAGCGCAGCACTGGTGACAGCAACCTGGGTTATGCCTACGGTGGCTATCAGCGCGAGCAGAATCGTGTGGGTGATGGCGGTAACACGATCTACCTGGCCAACTCCTACTGGTCCGACTTCAACGCTGAAGACGAACGCAGCTGGCAGTTGGGCTATGGCCTGGACTTCACCACGTTCGGCGTACCGGGCCTGACCTATAACGTCGCTTATGTGCGTGGCGATAACATCACCACGTCCACCAGCGAAGGCGGTACCGAGCGCGAGATCTTCAACCAGTTCAAGTACGTGGTCCAGAGCGGCCCGGCCAAGGACTTGAGCGTAAGGTTGCGCAGTTCCGTGCTGCGGGTGTCGCAGAAGTCCAGCGAGTACAACGTCAGCGGCAATGAGCTGCGGGTGTTCGTGGATTACCCGATCAACGTCTTCTGATGCCTGAACAGGTTACAAGCGTATAAAACCGTGGCGAGGGAGCTTGCTCCCGCTGGCCGTAGGAGCTGCCGAAGGCTGCGATCTTTTGATCTTTTGATCTTTCGCTTGAGACTCAAGCGTCTGGGGAAAGATCGCAGCCTCGTTGCACTCGACAGCTCCTACGAGCCCAGCGAGGGCAAGCTCCCTTGCCACAACTGATTCGTGCCTGCCTGAAGTGAATAGCGTTGCGACCTCAAACTCGGGTCTTTTTGGCTTTTAGTGCAATAAATACCGCTGTAACCGCCTGTTTCCCCGAGAAAAAGTCGTACTAATGCATCTTTGCCCGCCGTTTCAAGCATCGCTTGAAATGCCTCAAATACTTTCTCATGGACGTAAATCCTGCACCTACTAGATTAGGCCGCTCAACGCAGCGGAGACCTATGAAAAATGATCGTTCTGAACAGGGAAGTGGGCGAAGCGCTAAGACGTGACAAATACGTCAACGTTCGCGGTGGGGACTTCAACCTCTACGGTCATTTCGGCGATTTTGTCCGGCTGACCAAAAGCTGGGAAAACATGGAGCCCGACAGCTACTACGGCCAGGCCGAGTCAGGCATGCGTTTTCGCCGCTACAGCGACTTCGAATACAACCCTACGACCCGTGAGCTTGCGCAGCTCGAACACCGGGCCTACGTTCAGTCCAAGGCCAACAACAGCTATGTCGGCGGACTGGAGCGGCACTTCGAGGACTTTTCCAACGAAGTGATCAATTCGCCGGTGATGCGCAGCCTGATCGACACGGACTTCGAGGTTTACAAGAACGTTCTGCCGCAGGAATTGCACGATGAAATCTGGCAGTGCCAGATCCATCAGATCCGCATCGAGATCAAGCCGGGCAAACAACTGGAAATCACCCCCGAAGGGATTCACTGCGACGGCTATCCGTTCAGCGGCGTGCACTTCTGGGGCCGTCAGAATGTGGCAGGTGCGGAAAGTCGCTTGTACACCGCCCAGGAAGAGCAGCTGGCGGCGACGACCTACGAGGACATCCTCGACACGACGTTTTTCCTGGATCGCGACATGCGCCATTACGTGACCCCGGCGCGCAACACCCATAGCCATGACATGGCGTACCGGCAGATCCTGGCCATTTCCTTCTCGCGGCCCGGGACCGCTTTCGACATTGTTCGCTGAACGGCTCGAACCCATGGACGACCCGGCGCAGCAGGTCCTGTTGCGCCGGACCATGATCCGGGACGCCGAGCGACTGGAGCGGTTCTTTCGCGGTTTCGACGAAGTGTCGTTCTGCGAATGGCAGGACGCCCGATTCTTGCGCGGTGTGTTGTTGCAGGAAACCACCACCGCGTACCTGGCCATCGATGCGAGCGGTGAAGTCGTGGGCGCGGTGATCGGCGGCATGCTCGGTACCCGTGGCACGATCAATCACTTGGCGGTCAGCCCGCAGCATCGCACCAAAGGCCTGGGCCAGCGCCTGGTGGAAGCCGCATCGGCTGACATGAAGCGGGTCGGAGTGCTGCGCATGTTCCTTTTCGTCGATGATGCTAATCTGGCCGGCAAGCGTTTCTGGGCCGCCCAGGGGTTCTGTGAGCCCCGGGGTGAAATCACCTTCGAGAGGGATTTATGAACAAGACTTCCAGCCAACCGCTGGCGGTCGAACCACAAGCCTCGCGTACCTTTGCTGAAGCCAGTCCGGTGGTAGCGGGTTATTTCACGGTTTCGTTTGTGTTCGGTCTGATGGCGGTCAACGCCGGGCTGCCCCTGTGGCTGCCGGTGGCGATGTGCCTGTTCGTTTATGCGGGCGCTGCGCAATTCGCCGCGCTGGCGTTGATTTCCAGCGGCGCGTCGCTGACCACCATCGTGCTCACCACGTTCCTGATCAATGCCCGGCACATGCTGATGTCGGTCTACATGGCCAAAGCCCTGCGTGCGCTGGGGCTCAGCCGTTTCGAGCGCTGGTGCTACGCGGCGGGGCTGACGGACGAGTCGTTCGCGTTCCACAGCGTCAAGCTCGGCAGCGGGGCACCGGTGAGCGTGCGCTACCTGATCGGCTTCAACCTGTTCTGCCACACATCCTGGGTGCTCGGTGGCTTGCTCGGCGCCGTGTGCGCGCAATACGCGGCGCACCTCATCAAATACCAGCTCGACTATGCCCTGACCGCGATGATGCTCTATGTGCTGGTTTCGTTGTGCAACACCCGCAACAAACTGATCGCGGCCCTGGCGGCTGTCGTCTGCATGGGCGGGCTGAGCCTGCTGGGCAGCTCGCCATTCAATGTCTTCATTGCCACGTTCGTTGGCTGCGGGGTGGGCGTATGCCTGACCAAACGTTCCTGATCCTGGTCGTGGCCCTGATGATGGCCGTGACCTTCCTGCCGCGCGCCCTGCCGTTGCAGATCAATACCGAACACTGGCCGCCCTTCGTCGCCCGTGCCTTGGAATACCTGCCAGTGGCGATCGTCGCTGCCATCAGCCTGACCCCCTTGCTGATCAAGGACCAGCAGATACAACTTGATCGCCCTGAATTCTATGCCGCGATACCGACGCTGTTATGTGCGTATTTCAGCCGCAACCTGTTTCTCAGTGTGGCGGTGGGCACGGCGGCGTACATCGCGCTCGGTTCGTTCCTGTAGCGTCAGGTCCACTACATCGTGCAGCGCCTGGCCGGACAGCTCCGAATTGTTCACCGCCAGGCGGACCTCAAGGAAGTCTTCGAAGTCCGGGAAAATCGCCAGGCCGTTGCGCAACGCCGCCTCCCGGGATACCAGCCCCAGGCCATCGAGTTGCGTGATCAACGACAACGTCAGCGTTTCACTGCAGGAATACACCATTCGCTGGCTCGACCCATATTCGCCCAGGCCTGCATCGAGAAAACGCAGGAAACTCTGGGAATACGGACATTCTTCTGCCGGACGCACCTGAAACTTGTCACCGAGCAAGCCAAGGGAATCGTCTGCGTCGCCACAATGGGCGCCGACCACCCGCACCTGTACATCCGGCATGGTGATGCTGGTAAAACCGCCCTGCGGCTGCCCGATCAGGATCGCCAGGTCAAAATCTTCGTTCCTGAGCTTGCTCAGGTTCTCCATCGACTCGGCGTAGCTGAATTCCAGCTGATACTGGGGGAACACGGCGATCAAACGGTCGATCATCCGCCGGTTGAACTCCGCCGGCAGGGTGGTATTGAGTGCCACTCTGAGGGTGCGCTGTCGCGGCGTCTTGAGCGCCGCGACTTTCTCCTCCAACTGCCGGGTGGCAACCAACACCTGATCCATGAAGGGGGTCAGTTCCGAGCCTTGGCTCGTCAACGTCAGGCCCTTGTTCGAGCGTCGGAACAACCGGAAACCGAACTGTTCCTCAACCTTGTTCAACTGCGCCGCCAACGCCTGCACCGTGAGGCACGAATGCTCGGCCGCTGCCGACAACGAGCCGGTCTGCACGATACGCATGAGGTTGCGTAGGGTTCTGCTATCCATGAGGTAATGCCCTCTGCTTAAGTGGGCTCGCTATTGTTGTGCACCTGGTCCGGGCCAGGCAGTGCATGCGGGCTATCATCATGCACCTTGCCACGATTGTCGCGATTTTGTGCCGAAAAACGCTCGGAGGCGATGGTTGGAGCTTATGCGGAATTTGGGGATTTTGCCCAGTCGGTGCTGGTCGGGATCAGTTAGCAGGGTCATAGGTGGACTGTCTTGCGACAAATCCTGCGTGAGTCTTACGCCCGCCCCTGGTTACGTTTGTTGACTTGGGAAGTCATGCCGAATTGTTCAAATAGGGGATCTGTGGAGTCCACTTGCGAATAAAAACTTAAAAATAATCCATATCTGTACTATCCTCTAAGCACCACCCCGCGACAAAGGAGCCCAAACCCATGGCGACTTCCTCCATCACGCTCAACGCACAGCAACAATTGGACTCCCCGGACGCGGGTCGAGTCGCGTTGAAGTTTTTCTTCAACCTCATGGCGCTCTGGGGCTGCAGCGTCGAACAGCAGCGCACATTGCTGGGCAAGGTGGGAAACACGACCTTCTACAAATACAAACAGTTGCCGGAAAACGTGAAGTTGCCTCGCGATACGCTGGAGCGCATTTCCTACCTCATGGGTATCCACAAGGCGCTGAGCATTATCTTCAGCAATAGCCGGGACCGTGCTTATCAATGGGTCAGCAGTCCGAACACCGCGGCACCGTTCAACGGCCAGTCGGCGCTGTCCTACATGCTGACCGGACGAGTGGTGGACATCGCCGATGTGCGGCGATACCTCGACGGAGTGCGCGGTTAATGGTGCCACCACTGGCGGACCCGCAATGGAAACGGGCCTATCGGATCGTCAACAGCAGCTTCCCGCCGATTTCGCTGTTTGAAGACGTACTCGACCCCGAAGACCTGCCCACGGCCTACGCCCTGGAAGCGTTGACCAACGATCGGCTGATGGAACAAGCCGGCGTGCTGTCCCGGGTCCGCCCCGAGGACCGCATTTCCGGGCCCGGCTCCTCGCCGGTGATGGCGGCGTTTACCCACATCGGCAAAAGCAGCCGCTTCAGCGACGGCACCTTCGGTGTCTACTACGCGGCCAGCAGTCAGGAAGCTGCCATCGCCGAGACCTGCTACCACCAGGCGCGATTCCTTGGCGCGACCAACGAGCCGGACCTGGAATTGACCATGCGCACCTACGTCAACAAGGTCGTCAAACCCCTGCACGACATCCGCCACGACCACCCCCACCTCCACAACCCGGACCCCACCGCCTACGGCCCGTCCCAAGTGTTTGCCCGGCAGCTGCGTGAAACCTTGTCGTGGGGGCTGCTGTACAACAGCGTCCGCCTGCCCGGCCACGAATGCGTGGCCGCGTTTCGCCCGCCGGCGGTTTCGATTCCGACGCAGGGCAAGCACATTCGGTATGTCTGGAGTGCCCAGAAGCGGGAGATTTCGTTTGTGTTTGAGGTGACTCAGGTGTGAATCAGGCTTTTAGGGTGTTTTATGGCTGGGCAATAATTATTGCCCAGCCATAATTTTCAATAATTCGTGAGTATTGAAAGTAGAGGCTGCTGTGCAGCCCAGCGGGAGCAAGCGCCCTCGCCACAAAAGCGCCGATTGATCAAATCTTGAACTGCTGCACCGAAGCCTGCATCGACCCCGCCGCATTGTTTAATTGATCCGCCGTTTGCGTCAGGGTGTGAATCGAGCGGGTGTTCTCACGGGACTGTTCGGCAATCGACTCCACCCGCTGGGCCATCTCATCACTGGCCTTGGATTGCTCGGCAATGGTCTGGGAAATTTCCTCCACCACTTCGGCCGCATGCCGGGCACCGGTGCGGATTTCGCTGATGGACACCCCGGCCTGCTGGGCCAGGTCGACGCCTTCGTCCACGCGGCTGACGCAAGCCTGCATGTTCGCCACCGCGTCCCGTGCGCTGGATTGGATGCGCTCGATCATCGCGGTGATTTCCTGAGTGGACTGGGTGGTGCGCGCCGCCAGGTTGCGCACCTCATCGGCCACCACCGCAAAACCACGCCCCGCCTCACCGGCACGGGCGGCTTCGATGGCGGCGTTGAGCGCCAGCAAGTTGGTCTGCTCGGCGATGCTCTTGATCACCTGGATGATGGAATGAATGTCCTCGGACGACGCGTCCAGCGCCGTGATCTTGCTGGACGACTGGTTGACCACCTCGGCGATCCGGTTCATGCCTTCCACCACGCCGAGAATCACCTGGCCACCGCTGCTCGCCAAATGCTCGGACTGTGCCGAAATCGTCCGGGCGCTGTCGGCGTGCTGATGGATCTGGCTGATATTCGCCATCATCTGCTCCATGCTCGCTGCCATGCTGGTCGCGCTCTGGGCCTGCTGGTCGGCGCTGGACACAATCTGCCGCGCCGTATCGCCCAAATCCCGGGACGTGCCGTGCAACTCATCGCTCTGGCCGCGGATCGTAGCGATCATCTGCCGCAGATTGGTCTGCATCTGCTCGATCACACCTTGCAACTGACCCAGCTCATCCTTGCTCTGGGCCCCCATCGAGCGCTGCAGATCCCCTTGGGAAATCGCCTGGGTATTGAGGATGATCTTGTTCAGCGGCGTAAGCACCGCCTTGAGCAGGCTCCACGACAACAGCGCCAGCGCCACGCAGGTGGCCAGCAACGTCACGATCAGCCAGCGCTCCGAGGTGTGAATGCTTCGGTCCTGATGCTCGCGCGATGACTGCGCCTGGTTCTCGATCAGTTCGCTCACCGCCTCGTTGCGCTCCTCCAACGCCGAGAACGCCCCGTCGAACTCCGCCCGCAACGCCAGGCCATCCTGGGCGCCGTTCAGGGCCTTGCCGATGACTTGCTTGGCTTTATCGATGTAGGTTTCGACCTGTGGCTTGAGCTCGACAATCGCCTTGGCGACATCCCCCGGCAACTTCGCCTCGGCGTTTTCGGCGATGACCTTGCGCATCCGCTGCGTATGTTCATCGAATGCCTCCAGCACCTCCTTCGCCCCCTGGGCATCCCCCGGCTTCACCAGCAGAGCGGCGAGCACATCGGCACGAATGGCGTCGTGCATCATGTCCGCCTCCATGTGCTTGCGCATGGCCGAAATACTGGTCTCGTTCTGCACCAGGGCCTCGGTCATGGAGTGATAACCCCACAACCCGATACCGCCGAGCAACAGCGCAAAAGAAAGACTGACCAACCCCGAGCCTATGACCTTGGTGCGGATCTTCATTGCTTACTGCTCCTTGGAGCGGGGGGAATTCTGGGAAAGTGTAGTCGAGCGCCAACCGAGCCTTGGGACAGGCCAAGCTCTTATCTGAGGCTATCGGCGGGGGAGTTGATTAGATGAATACGCCGCAAATTGTTTGGGCCAGGGACAGGGTGAACCTGTGGCGAGGGAGCTTGCTCCCGCTGGGCGTGAAGCAGTCCTTCTTTAACTGCCCCAGCAGACTAAAGCCGCCGGACGCTAATCGCACTTTGGGAGAACCATCACCGTGTGGCGTAGCCTTAAAGGTTCTGCTACCTGGGTTGCTGTCAACGACAGCGCTTTGCCAGATCTTTTCTACGCCTGTCTGATCACTCAACCCCGCAGTTTCAGTTCCCTCACCCGTTTGATCACAAACTGTTCAAACAGAGGGTGCTCAGTCACCACATCGAACATCTCATATCTTGTGAATGCTCGAATGACGGCTCCGCAGATTTCTGCCTCGTCGAGCGCTTTGTTTTTTCCGTAAGCAGCAGCAAGAATGCCGTTCATGTTCTGCAAATATCCCTGAGTGCCAGTGTCATGCAGGATTTGGTTGAAGACTTCCCGCCACGGCCTTTTGTCGATTTCCCGTATGTCGCGGCCGATGAAAGTCCAGCTCATGTAAAACTGGCCGTCTATTTCAAAGCTTTCGAAACGACAGTCTGTCTGAAAGGTTTCGCTGCTGACTTCGGCGTTTCGTTCTGGAGGATACGGCGCCGTTTGGGATCTTCGCCTGCTGAGAACTCTGGAAGTGCTGTCCACTTGCACGCAAATCACAGGCTGCGGGAGCGGGCGTAATATTTTATTGAATGTTGCTTCTTTGGATGCCCCGGCCTGGGTAAGGACCGAGCGGAAATATTGCTCCACACTGGATGCGGCTTTGAATGCCTCACGCAACCAGTCAGATGGCATCAACAGCTCTGCCGCGAAGCGATTGGCTTCGGTCTCCATTTGGCTGTAGGCAGCATCAACTTCCCGGTTCTCCAGATGAGAGACAATTGTGCCTGTGTGCCATGGGATAACTACGTGCCCGATTTCATGGGCCAGTGTAAATTTTCGACGGGTAGCAGGTGCGCTTGAGTTGATCAGGATGCGAGGCTTGGTAGCAGCACCAATACCAATAGTGATTCCGTCCACGCCGAACGGTAGTTCAAGGTATTCAAGCTCTCCATAGGCAGAGGCTAGCTGTTCCAGATCGTAAGGTGGTGTCAGCTTGCGGATAGCCAGGACGCGACTGGCCATTTTTTCTTCTGGGGTCACTAGATCTTGCCCACGCTGCGTAGCCAGGCTTCGACTTTGGTCGCTTCAGCGACCGATCGTGCGCGTGCAGCAATCGCAAATTTGTCTTGATCGAGTTGGTCCTTAAGAGAAGTGCCGTACTTGTGGGCAGTCAATACAAAGGGTAAGACAGACGGGGTGGTTGACCACAGTTGGTACTCTTCCCACTTCATGCCCAGGTATTCATGCAGTTGCATGTCGGCACCTTGACGGCCCTCGTGCCAGTCCTCGACGAATCGATCGATCTCTTCTTCCAGCACATCGCCTTTAAGGCAAAGCTCTACAAAATTCATATGAACCTCTCAGTTCGGTTTGATCCTTCGTCCGCGGACGGCAGGTTTCAAAGCAAGCCCGGTTTCAGGGCAGACCGAACCCAGGTGAAAGCCACGTCGGTCGAAGACTTCAAACTCGCCGTGAAGCGAATCCCATGAGTAGTATCGTTGCTCTACGGCATCAAAGTAATACTTACGGCCACCCTCTACATACGCGACTCTGAAACCGCTGACAATAGAAGGATCAGGCCTCGGTTTACCGCCCATCCAAGGTTCCCTTAATCCTGAAAACTGGTCTTGGCATATTCGCCAAGGATGGGCGGGACTATACCGTAGCTGGATTGGCATGGGCGGCAGGCTGGAGCCCGGATTCGTTTCAAGAAATCGCAAACTGCATGTGAGGGAGCCAGGGGATCTCCAAAACGAAAAAACCCGCCAGAAGGCGGGTTTTTCGGGGGTTCCAGAGATTTTGAAAGCCTTCTCTGGAACCTTGTATGGTGCCGGCACCAGGAGTCGAACCCGGGACCTACTGATTACAAGTCAGTTGCTCTACCAACTGAGCTATACCGGCGTGTGGGCGACGATTATAGCGATTGGGTGCGTTCTGTAAACCCCTGAATTCTGACTATTTTTGCGCAGGTCCGGCTCAGGCGCGGTGCAGCAGGTTGCGCAGTTTATTCAGGGCTCGCCAGATGTGGCTATTTTGCATGGCGTGGAGTTCGGCTTAGGCCTGTTCAGGCCGTTGCTGGGCGGCGCTGAGTTGGCGGTCGGTTTCGTCGACGGGGTGGCTGAATTTGTGGCCTTTGCAGAGTTGGAAGCCGTCGAGGTTGCACGGGGGGATGTCGAAGGCGGGTTTGAGGGCCAGGTGTTCTTCGGCGAGGTAGTAGGTGTTGATGCCGTCGAACAGGATGGCTTGGTAGCCGGCACCGGTCACCAGGGTTTCCCAGGTTTGGTCGCGGGCCCATAGAGTTTCGATGAGGATGATCCAGGGGCGCCAGCGGCTGAAGTCCATGCCGCGCAGGACGATCTCTTCGTGGCGTTCGACGTCGACTTTCAGGAAGTGGATGGGGCGGTCTTGGGCGCATTGTTCGCCGATGGCGGCCAGGGTGCGGACCGTCTGGGTGCGCACGGTCCATGCCGGCATCACGATGCTGTTGGGCGACGCTAGTTTCTAGCATGGACTGGCCCGTGTCGACGATGGTGTAGAAGCTCAGGCTGTCGGCGTTTTCACCGGCCACGCATTGCAGGTTGATGTCGTCGGGGCGTTGCACAGTGCGTCGTAGTAGGCCTGCACCGGTGACGCGATTACTGGCGCGGAGCAGCACTGAATTCGGCGGTTATGTCGTTTTGCTTAGACGCTTATGCACAACGGGCAGGATGAGGCGCTGGGCATCTTGCGATTTTGTGACCGCTTTCGCGTTTCGTCGCAAATGCCTGTTTTCATGGTTTTTTATCCATATGAACAAAAAATGACCAATGCTGATTCGGTCAGGAAATCACGGATTTCTTGGATCCAGGTTTATTTCATCAACAGAGTTATCCACAGGCTGTTTCGTCTCAGTAACGCTCTGCCAACAACAACAGATTGCGCGGCGTCAGCGGGGTTTCGCAGAAGGTGCCAAGGCGAACGTCATAGCCCTTTTGCGTGAGGAAAAGTGCTCGGTCCAGCACCAGCCAAAGCTCCAGTGGCCGTCGGAAAAGGCCTCGCAGCAACTCCAGGTTACGCACCTCGGCCAGGCGCTTATGGCCCGCTGCTTCCAGGGCGAGCCAATCCGGCGTGCCGACTGTGGATAAGTCTTTCAGAGCCGCCAGATCGGTGCAGTACTGGGCGAAGGATTTTTCCAGCCAGGCGCTGGGCAATGAGGGAGTGGGCAGGTAATCGTCGCACCCTCTGATTTGCCGTTGCAGCAGGTCGAAACCCAGGCGCCAGGCCATGGATTGGTCCCGTTGTCTTCTTACGCGCGCGCCAGCGGTGATGGTTTCGGTCTGCGGCAGGCCGAGATCGTCGAGTGATAGCTGTAGGGCTGAGCCTTTGGCCGCATCGGACAACGCTTGATAACGCTCGCTGCTGATGCGGTTGTAACAGCATGGCGCGATAGCCAGTTGTGCACAGCCAGCTGCGCTGGCCAGGTGCATCAGGCGCACGTGCAGGTCGCCGCAGGCGTGCAGGGCCACGGGGGTGTGTCCTGGATGCAGCGCCAGGGCCGCGTCTGCCGCTAGTACGTCTTGTTGCAGGTGCGTGGCGGGCAGGTGATGGCGCTGGCTCAGTTGTTGGCCGCTGGCGACCAGTGCGGGGTCGTACTCCAGGCAGGTCAGTTGTTGCTCACCGTGCAGCAGGCGTCGACCGAGGTGGCCTTTGCCGGCGCACCAATCGAGCCAGTGAGTCGGCTGGGTGGTGAAGTGCAGGCGACTGGCGAAGGCTTCGATCTGCTGCCATTTGCGCCCGGGCACATCGACGTTGAGGCGATGGCGTGGCGCTTCGAGCGTGCTGGCGGGCAATGCTGCGACAGCGCTCAATGCGCGAGAGGTAGCGGCCAATTCCGGGAATGGCGCTGGTGCGTCTTCCATCAACCACGGCTGGTGATGATCGTTTTCCGCCGCTTCCAGTGAACGCCGGCGTAACCATTGGGCCAATTCCGGGTGAGACGTTTCCCAAGGCAACTGCAGATGGGTGAACGGACGCGGTTTCCACAGTGCCTGTTGCGCTGTAAGAAAAACGTCCAACGCCGTGAAGCGGGCGAGCAGTGCCTCGCCCGTCAGGACGTCGCTGTCAGCGTCCTTGGCAGGCATCGACGCGCAACCAGCGTTCCAGTTGCTTGAAACCTTGTACCAGGACGAAGGACATCAGCAGGTAGAACATGCCGGCCGCGAAGAAAATCTCCACCGGCATATAGGTCCGGGCAATGATGGTGCGGGCCATGCCGGTGAGTTCCAGCAAGGTCACGGTACTCGCCAGGGCGCTGGCCTTGAGCATCAGGATCACTTCGTTGCTGTAGGCCGGCAGGCCGATGCGCGCGGCGCGGGGCAGCATGATGTAGAACAGCGCCTTGGGCCGCGACATGCCCAGGGCCCGCGCGGCTTCGATCTCGCCCTTTGGGATGGCCTGGATCGCGCCGCGCAAGATCTCGGCGATGTAGGCGGCGGTGTGCAGGGTCATGGTGGCCGTGGCGCACCAGAACGGATCCCGCAGGTACGGCCACAGCGCGCTGCTGCGCACGGCATCGAATTGCGCCAGGCCGTAGTAGACCAAGAACAGCTGGACCAGCAGCGGCGTGCCACGGAAAAAGAAGATGTAGGCGTAGGGCAATGCCCGCACCTGCCACAGGCGCGAAGAGCGGGCGATACCCAGCGGAATCGCCAGCAGCAGCCCGGCGATCACGGCGATGGCCACCAGCTCCAGGGTCAGTGTGGCGCCTTGGGCCAGCTTCGGCAGCCACTTGATGATGACGTCCCAGTTCATTGGGTGCTCCTGGTAAATCCACGGGCGGCGCGTCGTTCCAGCAAGTGCATGCCGATCATGGCGAGCACCGTCAGCCCCAGGTACATGAAGGCTGCGACCATATAGAAGGTGAACGGTTGCTTGGACACGGTCACGCCGATTTGCGCATGGCGCATGATTTCTTCCAGGCCGATCACCGAGACCAGCGCGGTGTCCTTCATCAGGATCATGAACAGATTGCCCAGGCCGGGCAGGGCGATGCGCCACATCTGCGGCATGATCAATCGGGTGAAGATCCGCCATTTCGACAGGCCCAGGGCGACGCCGGCCTCGCGATGGCCCTTGGGAATCGCCAGGATCGCGCCGCGAAACACTTCCGTGGCGTAGGCGCCAAAGCACAGGCCCAAGGCAATGACCCCGGCGGCGAAGGCGTTGAGGGCAAGGTCGGGGTTGCCGAAGTATTCACCCAAGGCGCGCATCAGGTTGACGGTGCCGAAATAGATCAATAGCACCCAGAGCAATTCCGGGATGCCGCGAACCAGTGTCGAATAGGTGCCGCCCAGCCATTGCAGCGACTTGTATGGCGAGGTCTTGGCCAGGGCACCGAGCAGGCCGAGTACCAGCCCCAGGCCTAAGGCAGAAAGGGCCAACTTGACGGTCATCAGCGCGCCGGCGGCGAGCGCTGGGCCGAATCCGTAGAGATCGATCATCATGGGTGTGTGTTCATATCGCGGCAGGCTTTGCTAAGGGTGGGCGCCGCGCAATAGCGGGCGCCAGCCAGGCACGTCAGGATCAATAGATGCTGAACGGGAAGTACTTGTCGTTGATTTTTTTATAGGTGCCGTCGGCAACAATTTCTTTCAGCGCTGCGTTCAGTCGGTCACGCAGTGGATCGGCCTTGCGCACGGCGATGGCGATCTTGTCGCCCTCTACCACCGGGTCACCTTTGAATTCGTAAGCACGGCCAGCGTCGGTTTTCAGCCAGTCGTAATTCACGTATTTGTCCGCCAGGATTGCGTCAACGCGGCCGGAGATGAGGTCCAGGTAGGCGTTTTCCTGAGTGTCGTAGAGTTTCAGTTCGACGCCTTCCATGTTGTCTTCCATCCAGGTGCCGGCGAGCGTGGAGCGTTGTGCACCGATGACCTTGCCCTGGAGAGACGCTTTATCGATTTTGAAATCGACGTTTTTCGGTGCGATGAATTGCAGTTTGTTGGAGTAGTACGGGTCGGTGAAGTCTACGGCTTGTTTGCGTTCTTCGTTGATCGACAGCGAAGAAATCAGGAAGTCGAACTTCTTGGCCATCAGGGCGGGAATGATGCCGTCCCAGTCGGAAGTGACCACTTCGCACTCGACTTTCATCTTGGCGCACAGGGCGTCGCCGATGTCTTTATCGAACCCCACGACCTGGCCGCTGGCGTCCTTGTTGTTGAACGGCGGATAGGCCGCTTCGATGCCCATCTTCAGCTTTTCCGCCGCCATGGCATTGGCCGAAAAGACCAGGCCGGCAACTGCGGCCAGGAGGAATTTCTTGTAGGTCTGCATCTGTACTGCTCCGTTAGCGGTTGCTGGACATGAATTGTTTGCAGCGCGCCGAAAGCGGGTTCTCGAAGACCTGCTGTGGCGATCCTTGCTCCTCGACCAGGCCTTGATGGAGGAACACGACTTCGCTGGAAACCTGACGGGCGAAGCCCATTTCATGGGTGACCAGCAGCATGGTGCGTCCTTCTTCGGCCAGGGCGCGGATCACACTAAGTACTTCCTGAACCATTTCCGGGTCAAGGGCGGAGGTGGGTTCGTCGAACAGAATCACCTTGGGCTGCATCGCCAGTGTGCGGGCGATGGCCGCGCGTTGTTGCTGGCCGCCAGACAGTTCGGCCGGGTAGGCGTGGCGTTTGTCGGCGATACCGACCTTGGCCAGCAGCGCTTCGGCCACTTCGACGGCTTCGGCCTTGCTCTGGCCCAGCACCCGGCGCGGCGCTTCGATGATGTTATCGAGCACGCTCATGTGCGGCCAAAGGTTGAAGTTCTGGAAGACAAAACCGATCTCGCTGCGCAGGCGGTTGATCTGTTTGCCGTCGGCGGCCACGAGTTCACCGTTCTTTGCGGCCTTGAGCTTGAGCGCTTCGCCGGCCACCAGGATCTGGCCCTGGTTAGGGTTTTCCAGCAGGTTGATGCAGCGCAGGAACGTGGACTTGCCGGACCCGGAGGATCCGAGGATCGAGATCACATCGCCGTCGCGGGCGGTCAGCGAGACGCCTTTGAGCACCTCCAGCTGTCCGTAGCGTTTGTGCAGGTTGCGGATTTCAAGCGCGGGCGTGGCCTGGGCCATGTGCGGTCCTCATGGTATGTGCTCCCTTGCTGTTGGCTGCCTTCCTTGGCGAGGCGGCCAAGCTAGCATGCGTCCGAATGGCAGCCAACAGCGCTACGGGCGGTAAACCGGTGATGTGCGGCAGGTTGTCGCATCGGCGCAGCAGACTGTCGCGCCATCAACAACCGAACGGCCGTTTGAACCTGGTTACCGATAAAAAGTCCGGGGAGTCGCGTAAAAAAAGGCGCGATGGTGCCAGCTTTGGGCGGGGGTTGGAAGGGTTAACCGGATGAGCGTTCGTGTTGTGCCTGTTTATTGTCCTGGGAGGGGATTATCTGAATTCCTCTATTCCAATCCGCAGTGTGGGCGAGTTCCAATCGGTCTAAACCCATGTGGACGATTAATAATCACACAAGAAGCCTCAATTGGTTTTTTCCAGAGAGCGGGAGTTTCCATCATGAAATCCCTCCACCATTTGTTGTTGCCTTTCGTTGCCATCAGCATCCTGCTGTTCCCCATCGCCCTCAACGCCACCAACCTCGCGCCCATCGACAACACCGGCGTGCAGGTCCAACCCATGCAGCAGAACGGCATCACTTACCTGTCGGGCGGTATCGGTGAGGATGAAGCCCGGGCCATCGGGCAGGCCCAGGGTTACAACTTGCACATGACATTCGCGGTTGGCCCGGAAAACAAATACATCCCGGATGTGGAGGTCACCGTCCAGAACGCGTCGGGGCAAACGCTGCTGACGCTGGATGAGGCCGGGCCGCTGGTTTATGTGCAACTGCCGCCGGGCAAGTACAACGTGGTGGCGACGCGCAACGGTGAGGCGCGGCGCGACACTGCTGAGGTAGGCAGTGGGGCCGCGCGCAACCTGGTGTTCCATTGGAACAGTGACGAATAGCCGGCCGGCTTATTCGCTGGCGGGTTCTTCCAGGGTCTGGCGGTAGCGGTCCAGCGCCTCGCTGAAGTCCTTGATGAACTCCGGTGTGCTGAGCCAGCGCTGGGCGGTCTCGCGGTCCATTTCATCGACCCACATGCGGTAGTCCACCAGCATGTCGGCGGCCAGGTTGGTCGCCGCCATGCTTTCATTTTCGGCGTTTTTCAGGTCGAGCAGGCCTGGGCGCTCATTGATCATCACGCTCAGGGATGCGAGCAGCGTATCGAGCATTTCACTGCGGCTGATGGCCTCGGCTTCGCGCAGTTTGGCGAACAGTTCCAGCACGTAGACCGGCGGCTGGGCGGTGGCGTGGGCCGGGTCGCCATACATCGGGATCGATTTGCGCCCGGTCATGCGGATCTGTTTGGCTTTGTCTTTGGCGCGCTTGGCGCGTTTTTGCTGTTTGTTCAGTGAGGCCATTGGGCTTCGGTTTCCAATTCGTTAGGGGAGGTCCGCAACACCTGGATTGGGGAGGAATGGGCTGCGGCCGGTGACGTGCAGGATAGCGTTCTTGGGGTAGGCGCTGCTGAAAAAACACACTAAAGGCGGTTATCGGGTGTCGGCTGTCACGTCTTCAAGGCGCGCCCGTTCGCGATCCAGCTCGTTGCGCAGCTCTTCTTCCGTGGGCAGCACCAATTGGTATTGGCTGGCGAACAACTGTTCATGGCCTTGCAACACGGAATAACGCACCACCGAGTCGTCTTTGCGCGCACAGAGAATGACGCCCACGGTAGGTTTGTCGTCAGGGCCGCGCTTGAGATCATCGTAGAGACGTACATACATATCCATCTGGCCGATGTCCTGGTGGCTGAGCTCACCACGTTTGAGATCGACGATCACAAAGCACTTGAGCAGGTAGTTGTAGAAGACCAGGTCGATGTAGAAGTCTTTGCTTTCGGTGCTGATGCGTTGTTGGCGGGCAATGAAGGCGAAGCCCTTCCCCAGCTCAAGCAGGAAACCCTGTAGCTGGTCGATCAAGGCCTGCTCCAGGTCCGTTTCCAGTAGCGTGCCGGCGTTGGGCAGGCCGAGGAATTCCAGAACCACCGGATCCCTGACGATGTCCCGGGGGCCGAGGTTCATCTCCTTGATATGGGTGCCGGCTTCCTGCTCCACCGCAGGCCTGTCGCGGCTGGCCAGCAAGCGTTCGTAATAGAAACTGCCGATCTGGCGCTCCAAGGCGCGGGTGGACCAGTTTTGAATGGCCACTTCGTTCATGTACCAATGACGGGCGACGTCGTGTTCTACGCGCAAAAGCGTGCGGTAGTGGGTCCAGCTCAATTCGGTACGCACTGCGTTCCAAATTGGGAACTTCTGATAAAAGTCTCGCATGTGCCGTAGGTTGCGTTCATCAAATCCCTTCCCGAACCGCGCCGTCAGCACTTTCGCCAGTGACGGCAGCAGCCGTGTCCCATAGGCCGCCCGTTCGGCGCCGCCCTGTTCGAATTCAATGATGTGCCGGCCGATCTGCCAGCAGGTTTGTACCTGGAGCGTATCGACGGCACGCAGGACCTTCTGGCGTGCCTGGCGAATCAGCTCGCCGAGTTCGTTGATCAAGGGGGCGAGCTGTGGGTCATCTTGAGGCAGCAGTGGCGTCATCGCAGTATCCAGCCATTGAGAGGGGGCGGACCGCAAGGATGCTCCAGGCGTCGTTTCGATGATGCCGGACGGGGCTGATTGCTTGGGAGGAAAAATAGCTGATTGACGCAGGACGGGTATGACGCCGTCCCATGTTGGTTGACCTTGGCTTGTAGGAACTATTCCCGCAGCCTGTCAGCCACTGCGAACCCCTTCGCCACAAAGCGCTTGGCGGGTGACAGTCAGACCTTACCTTGCGCCAGTGCCTGGGATGCAGCCACATAATCGGCCTGGAATTGCTTGCTTTCCACCCAATCCAGCGCGGTCTGCTCATCCACACCGGTGGTCAAGCGGCGGTATTCGATCAATGCGGTAAAGATGAAGTCGGTCGCTTCTTCCTCTCCTTCCTGCTCCAGCACCAACTCCAGCAGTGGATGCCCCAGGAAGGCGATGCACATGGCCTGCTGGCTGATCTTTTCGGCAGCGCCCATGAGTCGGAACATGTCCGATAGGTCCACGGTTTCCAGGTCGATGCGCTCGTCGTTCGGGTCGAGGAAATCGTTCGGCGCAGCAGCACGCTTAGTACGGTTCTGCTTGGCTTTCGCCTTGGCGCGCTGGCTGCGCTTCTGCTGTTTGTTCGCCGATGACATGGTCGGATTCCTGATGGATAAGGCCATCTATCCTACAGCTTCAACGCGCACGCTTCGAATCTCAATCCACGATGAAGAGCGTAGCCCCCGATGAAGTGGAGGAACGATGGGGTTCGGCCTGGTCGGCGACCTGGTAGCTCATGCCGGGCTTGAGCAAAAATTGCCGACCGTCTTCGAGTTCAGTATTGAGCTCGCCCTTGAGGCAAAACAGGATGTGGCCCTTGGTGCACCAATGGTCGGCCAGGTACCCCGGCGTATATTCCACCATCCGCACGCGAATGTTCCCGAACTGCTGGGTGCGCCAATACGCGGTTCCAGTGACACCTTTGTGTTCGGTGGGCTCGATGGTTGACCAATCGGTGGTGCCAAAGAGGATGCCGGTGATGTCCATGTCGACTCGTCTGTTTGTGGGAGGGGGAGTGAGGGGCGAATGTAGCTGAGTCTGTGTGGAAGAGGAAGAAGTCGCCGGCAACAGATACTTTGGCAGATGTCCTCCTGATGCTGATGACGTCTACATACGGTCTTGGAGTTTGGCTTGATGAGCCATCCAGCGATGGATATAGCTCAATACCTGCTGGGCTCCCTTCTCGGTTTCTACCAACTCGATAGGACTGTGGCCGTCCAAGTGGACGTTGGGTTGCTCCATCCATTTGAACGCTTTACCGCGATTACCTCGGATGGGAATAACCAATTCGAGGACCTGTTGTAATAAATCGGGACGTGCATACCAGGATTCTGGTTTTACCGTTGCCTTTCGTCCGGGGATTACTCGAGGTAGCTGACAGGCGGCAAGCTCCGCGTGGGTGATATGAGTACGCACCCAGTGAGCCGTGTCGGCTAGCTCGGTGTTAGGGATTCGTTCGTGGTTGGACGTAGGGATAACGACACCCACCCTGACCGTCGTGTGTTTGCGAATCATCTGGAGAGCCGGGGCGATATCGGTGTCGTTCGTGACAAACACTGCATGATCAATCGCCCCGGTAATCGCATCGTGATATGCGTGCAGAGACAGGTTCACATCGCTCTGCTTCTCCTCAACTTTCCAGGCCTGGATTTCCTCACATTTACGAGGGGCGCGATTTGGATGACGGGCATCGATAACTTTCACCTTCATCCTGTTGACCGCGTAGTAGCCCTCCACCAAGTCGATACGCTCGTCGTATAGCTTACGCAAGGCGGTGTGATAGCGGGCTTGAGACGAGACGGAGTCCTGTGCTCGTGCCACGGTCTCGATGATTTTGGCTGTAAAGAATTTTATCGAGGGGGAGGCAAGCAGGGCTGATTGTTTGACGAGGCCGTCATTGTCCTTGACCAGCACAGATGGCAGGACGTGTTTTTCAAAAAGTGACAGCGGATCGAGCCATTTGTACGCGGTTCCCTTCAGGCAACCGTAGTAGAAGTTGTAGCCATCGATGTAGACACGGGTGCGCAGAGGTTCGAGCTCGAGCGATCCCTGCATATCTGATGCTCCAGAAACGAAAAAACCGGCTTGCGCCGGCTTTTTCCCCCTCCAACCAGATGGTCAGGCCACACCGGTCACGAGGGTTAGTTGTTGGGGGCAGTATTACGCAGATTCTGCGTATGACGCAAATCTTCACTGCGTGTGGCGCAAATTCGACCCCGAATGGGAGAGCCCATCAGATCGGCGTGAGGAAAGAGGTTAATCGCTCGCGATGCGGTGATCAAAGAAGGAAACGCGCCGCAACACTTATGCTGACTGGTCCATCGGGGCTGGGGCTGCCCAAAAGAGATCCGGCGGGTAGCGCAAGGAAGCGCAGACAATAAAAAACCCCGATCAATTGCTTGATCGGGGTTTTCGGTATTTGGTGCCCAGAGACGGAATCGAACCGCCGACACGGGGATTTTCAATCCCCTGCTCTACCGACTGAGCTATCTGGGCAACGGGGCGCATTAAACGGGTTTTTCAGGGGGGCGTCAAGCAAGTTTTCAAAAAATATTTAACTATTACCGTCGCTTACGATCCGCCCCCGTGTTGAACAGCTTATTCGGATGGCGGTACGTAGCCTTCGGCCTTGGCGTAATCTTCGCCGGAAAAGTACTTGTCCATCTCGCCCTGAAGGTATTTGCGATCTTCGGCGTTCATCATGTTCAGGCGTTTTTCGTTGATCAGCAGGGTCTGGTGCTTCTGCCAGTCGGCCCAGGCCTTGGCCGAGACGTGGTCGTAGATGTCCTGGCCCTTGGCACCCGGGAACGGCGCACGTTCCAGGCCTTCGAGTTCTTCTTTGTACTTGCGGCACATGATGGTGCGGGTCATTGCAACTCTCCTGCGTTCATTACGGCGGCCGCGCGTTCGAGCAAGGTTTTGACCGGGGCGGCAAGGCCCAGGCGCGGCGGGGTGGCGAGGTTATACCAGAGCCAGTCGGCCTCGGCCACGTGATGGCCGGTTTCCCGGACCCGGACCAGCCAGGGTTCGATCGCCAACTGGAAGTGGCTGAAGGTGTGTACCAGGCTTGGCATCTCCTGTTGGCTGCCCAACTCCAGCGAGTGTTGCAGGGCCAGGTGCTGCAGGTCGTCGAGGTCGTCGAGCTCCGGCAGGCTCCACAGACCGCCCCACAGCCCCGTGGAAGGGCGACGGTAAAGCAGGATCGCGCCTTCGTGGTTCGCCAGCATCGGCATCAAAGTACGCTTCTTGGGCACTTCCTTGCGAGGCTTGGGAATCGGGTAGCGGGTTTCCAGGCCCAGCATGTGGGCCTCGCAGCCTTGCTTCAGCGGGCAGAGCAGGCAACTGGGCTTGCTGCGGGTACAGAGCGTGGCGCCCAGGTCCATCATCGCCTGGGTGTAGGCGTTGACGCGGTCCTGTGGCGTGAAGCGCTCGGCGGTGGCCCACAGCTGTTTCGCAACCTTGGGTTCGCCTGGGTAGCCTTCCTGGGCGGTGAAGCGCGCCAGCACCCGCTTGACGTTGCCATCGAGGATCGGCGCCCGCAGGCCCATGCTGATGCTGGCAATGGCGCCAGCGGTGGAGAGACCGATCCCCGGCAACTCAGTGAGTTTCTCCACGTCCCGGGGAAATTCGCCGCCGTACTGTTCGACGACGATTTTCGCGGTTTTCTGCAAGTTGCGCGCACGGGTGTAATAACCCAGCCCGGTCCACAGGTGCAGCACTTCGTCCTCTGGCGCAGCGGCCAGGGCTTGGACGGTGGGCAGCGAGGCCATGAACCGGTCGAAGTAGTTGAGTACGGTACTGACCTGGGTCTGCTGCAACATGATTTCCGAGACCCACACCCGATAGGGCGAGATGGCTTGTTGCCAGGGCAAATCGTGGCGCCCGTGGCGGTCGAACCAGTCCAGTACGGCGGTGGAAAACTGCTCGGCTCTCATCGCTTGAACAGCCCCTTGAGCGCATCTTTGAGTTCGGGGCTGACCTTGTCGCCCAGCTTCTCATCGATCTTGTCGCCGAGACGGTCGCCGGCCAGTTTCGCCGCGACCTTGCCCAGCCCGTCGTTGTCCAGGCGGCAGGCCTTGGCGCCCAGTTCCAGCGGGCCGCGGCAGCGCAACGGCCATTCGACGTCGACGTAGCGTTCGTTGACCTGACAGGCCGGGTCGGGCATATCGCTCTTGTCGCCTTCGACGATGACGCCGATGCGATAATCCATGCCCAATACCCGCAGGTCGATGTCGCCGTTGCCGTTGACGGTCATGCCGGGGATGCGGACTTTCAGGTCCGGGTTGTGGGCAACGCCATTGTTGAAGGTGAGATTGCCGTTGAGTTGCTGGAACGGCGTGTCCTTGCCCCGGGGTTCACCGCTGAGGGTCTGGCGATTGAGGGTGGCGATGCCTTTGCACAATTGCTGTTCGAGGTTGGCATTGAGCAGCACGCCATCGTTGATGACGAACCCGGCGGTGCCGTTGAGGCTGTCGATCAGGGCTTTCTGGCTATTACCGCTGGCGGTGATCGCGCTGTTGACGGTGACCAGGCCTTTGACCGGTGGATTCTTGCCTTGGCTTTCGATGATCTTCTCGGCAGGGACCCGGTTGATGCGCGTTTGCAGGCTCAACTGTGGTGTAGGCTGGCGCACGTCCAGGGTGCCCTTGGTTTCGAAGTTGCCGCTGTACAGGTCGCCTCGCAGGTTCTCCAGGGTCAGCAGGCCGCCCCGGCCGGAGGCCTTGAGCGCAGCGTTCTGGATCGGCAGTTTATCGAGGGTCAGTTGCCCGAAGGTCAGGTCGGCATCGAGGTCCAGCTTGCTCAGGCGTTCCACCGGAAACAATCGATCGTTACTCCAGGCACCCTGGGTCGGGGCGCTTGGCAGCGGTGTACTGCCGGCACCGGCCATGGCGCTGGCTTCGGTGTTGCTGACTTCGGCTTCGCGGGCGGCCTTGGAGCTGTCGGCTTCGGCGGACTTTGGCGCCAGGTAGCGGTCGACGTTGAACGTGTCGGCCTTGAGTTGCGCGCGCAGGGACTGCTTGGCGAAGTCCTCCACGGCGATGCGACCGCTGAAGTTGCTGTCGTCCACTTTCAGGTTGATGTCGTTGAGCTCGACACTGGTTGGCGTACCGGCAATGCGGCTGGACAGCTCGACCTTGCTCAGGCTGCCTTCGGCCATGTCCGGGAGTTTCTGCCCGACGCTGTCGACGAACTTCGCCAAGTCGAACTGGGCGATCGATATTCCGCCATTCAATTGCGGGGTCTTGTCGAGGTCGTTGACCTTCAGTTCACCCAGGGCGCGCAGTTGATTGAGCGACAGTTTGATGCCGGTCCACTCGGCGACGTTGGCCGCCTTGTCCAGGAACAGTTGGCCTTGGGCGGCGAAATTCAGGGTCTTGCCCTGCAAGGGGTCGCCGGTGGCTTCGCCGGACAGTTTCAGGTCTTCGAACTTGTAGCGCTGCAGGGCACGCTCGAAGCGCAGTTCACCTGTCACTTCGGTGCGTACGCGCACGGCCGGCTGGTTGCTGGACAGGAAGGCGGTCAGGGTCACCGGGATGTTGGTGGAGTCGTGGACCGGGCCGGTGCTCAGTTGGATGCTCTCGGCGGTGTACAGCTTGCCGGTCTGCTCGTCGGTGTATTCGACCCGGGCGTTGTTCACGGTCAGGCTGTCGATGTCCAGGCGGGTCGGTTGGGCAGGTTTTTCTGCCGGGGGGCCGGTGGGCGGGGCCGGTTGCTCGGCCGGTGCCGGGGTGTTCGCCGTCGTCGCGGAGGCTGGCGCCTTGCCGATGTCTTCCCAGTTGCCGTGCCCGTTCTTGTCACGGTTGAGTCGCAGGTTCAGGCCTTCGACCCGCACATCGCTCATTTGTACTTCCCGGCGCAGCAGCGGTATCACCCGTACCGAAAGACCGAGCATCTGCAGCTCGGCGAAAGGCTGCGTTGGGCTGGCCAGGGTTGCGACGCTGGCGTCGTGCAACTCAAGGCCCAGCCATGGAAACAGGCTCCAGCCGATGTCGCCATTGAGGGTCAGCTCGATGTGGGCCTTGTCGCGGGCTATCTGGCGGATCTCTTCTTTGTAGTCGTTGGGATCGAACAGGTGGCTCAGGGCAAAGCCCAGGGCCACAATGATCAGCAACAGCCCGAGAAGTACCAGACCCAGGATTTTGCCGAACGCTTTCATGGGCGAATCCTTGTAGGTTGAGTTCAAAATTTAGCCGGGAGTATAACGTCCTGAGTTGGCGGCGCGTTGGGGGATCGTTTCTCGATTCGCCGCCGCGCTGTCCCCCGTGGCGAGGGAGCTTGCACTCGCAGGGCCGTAAATGCTGTGTAGCAGCCGTGTAGGAGCTGTCGAGTGCAACGAGGCTGCGATCTTTCCTCCAACGCTTGAGTCTCAAGCGAAAGATCAAAAGATCGCAGCCTTCGGCAGCTCCTACAGTGCAAGCCCCCTCACCATCGGATTTGTCTCCAACCATCGATTAGCTTTCATTAAGCGGCATCTTCAGCTTGGTCGCCAGCGCCTGGGCTTGCAGATGCCCGGTCGGCGCCAACAAATGCAGCTCGGCACCGTTTAACGCGGCCATTCGCCGGGCTTCGCTCACCAGCCGTTCAGCCACGCCACGGCGACGGGTAACGTTTCGTACGCACAGGTGGGACAAGCGCCAGGCGTTCTGGTGCCGTTGCAGGCGTGCGGCACCGAGCAGGCGGTCATTGAACCGTGCTGCTACCAACGAGCCTTCCTCAAGGCATTGCGCGATCAGTTGCGTGGCATCGCCAAAGGGTTCAAACAGCCAGGCCGGGGCATCCCGGTAGATTTTCTGCAGGTCCTGTTGGTCCTGACAATTGGCGTCAGTAATGAGCTCGACAACGATGGGCATGAAAATTCCTGAAAAAATAAATCGTTAGCCCCCTACAGAAAGCGAGCAAGCGTGCGATAAGACAGATGGCACGAAAAAGGTGATATCACTTTGGTTTTTCTGCCGCGAGCAAATGGTAACCTTTGCCCGTTCGTCCGTCCTTCTGCGACTTGATGTCGCACACTATGGAGCTTCACCAGAAAATACAGCCATGCCTGCGTGCAATGAAGGCTGAGGGTGAGGCGTGGCTGACGGATCATTCCAATAATTGGGGGATACACAATGAGCACGAGCATCACGGCAGACGGCATCGCCGACCAGCCAGCGTTCCTCTCCAAGGAACGTATCATCGCCAAGCCCGGTTTCAACCGGTGGCTGGTTCCACCGGCCGCACTGGCCATTCACCTCTGCATCGGCATGGCCTATGGCTTCTCGGTGTTCTGGTTGCCACTGTCCAAAGCCTTGGGTGTCACCAAGCCTGTGGCCTGTGCACCGGATATGAGTTTCATCTCGCAAGTCTTTTCGTCCCAATGCGACTGGCCGATCTCGATGCTCGGCTGGATCTACACCCTGTTCTTCATCTTCCTGGGTTGCTCGGCAGCCATCTGGGGCGGCTGGCTGGAACACGCCGGGCCACGCAAGGCCGGCGTTGTATCGGCATTGTGCTGGTGCGGTGGCCTGCTGATTTCCGCGTTGGGTATCTATACCCACCAGATCTGGCTGATGTGGGTCGGTTCCGGGGTGATCGGTGGTATCGGCCTGGGCCTGGGCTACATCTCCCCGGTGTCGACCCTGATCAAGTGGTTCCCGGACAAGCGCGGCATGGCGACCGGCATGGCGATCATGGGCTTCGGCGGTGGTGCGATGGTCGGTGCTCCGCTGGCCGCGGCGCTGATGAACCATTTCGCTTCGCCAACCGGCGTGGGCGTATGGCAGAGCTTCCTGGTCATGGCCGCGATCTACTTCGTGTTCATGATCGGTGGCGCCTTGTCGTACCGCGTTCCGCCGACCGGCTGGAAGCCTGAAGGCTGGACCCCGGCACCGAAGAAAGCCGCGAACGCGATGATCACCCATCGCCACGTTCACGTGAACGTTGCCTGGAAAACCCCGCAGTTCCGTCTGGTATGGCTGGTGCTGTGCCTGAACGTATCCGCCGGTATCGGCATCCTCGGCATGGCTTCGCCACTGTTGCAGGAGGTGTTCGGCGGCAAGTTGCTCGGCAATGACCTGCCTTTCGGTCAGCTGGACGCCGTGCAACTGGGCCAGATCGCGGCCATCGCGGCTGGTTTCACCGGTCTGTTGAGCCTGTTCAACATCGGTGGCCGGTTCTTCTGGGCCTCCTTCTCGGATTACCTGGGTCGTAAAAACACCTATTTCGTGTTCTTCGCCCTGGGCTTTGCCCTGTACGCGCTGATCCCGAACCTGGGTCACCTGGGCAGCGTCGCGCTGTTCGTGGCGGCGTTCTGCATCATCCTGTCGATGTACGGCGGCGGTTTCGCCACGGTGCCGGCCTACCTGGCGGACCTGTTCGGTACGCAAATGGTCGGTGCAATCCACGGTCGTCTGCTGACTGCCTGGGCGGCGGCAGGCGTGCTGGGTCCGGTACTGGTGAACTACCTGCGTGAATATCAACTGAGCATCGGTGTTGAGCGTGCCGCGGCCTATGACATCACCTTGTACATCCTCGCCGGCCTGCTGGTGCTGGGCTTCCTCTGCAACCTGATGGTCCGTCCGGTCGCCGACAAGTACTTCATGACCGATGCCGAACTGGCCGCCGAACAGGCGCTGGGCCATGACAAAGGCGCCGACAGCAGCACTTCGCTGGAGTGGAAAGCCGCACCGGGCACCAAGTCCCTGGCGATCGCCGCCTGGCTGGTGGTGGGCATTCCGTTGGCGTGGGGTGTGTGGGTGACCCTGCAGAAGACGGCGGTGTTGTTCCGCTAAGACCGTTGCCCTGACCGTCAGGCCAGGGCAACCCTAAATGTGGGAGCGGGCTTGCTCGCGAATGCGGTGTGTCAGTTAACGATGATGTCGACTGATACGCCGCCTTCGCGAGCAAGCCCGCTCCCACATTTGCTTTTGGGTGACCTTGAAAGCTTGTATGGACATGTCTATCACCGACAGCCCGGGATTCAGCCCGTCAGTGATGTCACCTCTTGTGTTTCTGTTTGCCGCTCGCGCCCCTATAATGGCTGCCTTTTTCGCCCAATGATTTTGCGGAGCTGGTGATGGCCGAACGTAAGGCGTCTGTCGAGCGCGACACTCTGGAAACCCAGATCAAAGCCTCGATCAACCTGGATGGCACCGGAAAGGCCCGGTTTGATATCGGTGTACCTTTTCTTGAGCACATGCTGGACCAGATCGCCCGTCACGGGCTGATCGACCTGGACATCGTCAGCAAGGGCGACCTGCATATCGACGACCACCACACGGTGGAAGACGTCGGTATCACCTTGGGCCAGGCCTTTACCAAAGCCATCGGCGACAAGAAGGGCATCCGTCGCTACGGCCATGCCTACGTGCCGCTCGATGAAGCGCTGTCGCGCGTGGTCATCGACTTCTCCGGTCGTCCGGGCCTGCAGATGCACGTGCCGTACACCCGTGCCACCGTCGGCGGCTTCGACGTTGACCTGTTCCAGGAATTCTTCCAGGGCTTCGTCAACCACGCCAACGTGACCCTGCACATCGACAACCTGCGCGGGCACAACACCCACCACCAGATCGAAACCGTGTTCAAGGCTTTCGGCCGCGCCCTGCGCATGGCCGTCGAGCTCGATGACCGCATGGCCGGCCAGATGCCTTCCACCAAGGGCGTCCTGTAATGCAGACGGTCGCGGTAATCGACTACGGCATGGGCAACCTGCACTCGGTGGCCAAGGCCCTCGAGCACGTGGGCGCTGGCAAGGTGCTGATCACCAGCGATGCCGACGTGATTCGCGAAGCCGACCGGGTGGTGTTCCCCGGCGTCGGTGCGATTCGCGATTGCATGGCCGAGATTCGTCGCCTGGGCTTCGACAAGCTGGTGCACGAAGTCAGCCAGGACCGTCCGTTCCTTGGCATCTGCGTGGGCATGCAAGCCTTGCTCGAGCGCAGCGAAGAGAACGACGGCGTCGATTGCATCTCCATGTTTCCAGGCCAGGTGAAGTTTTTCGGCAAGGGCCTGCATGAAGACGGCGAGCACCTGAAAGTCCCGCACATGGGCTGGAACGAAGTGAAGCAGACGGTGGATCACCCGCTGTGGCACAACATCCCGGACCTGGCGCGCTTCTACTTCGTGCACAGCTACTACATCGCCGCCGGCAATGCGCGGCAGGTGGTGGGCAGCGGTCACTATGGCGTTGATTTCGCCGCGGCCCTGGCCGATGGTTCGCGCTTCGCCGTGCAGTTCCACCCCGAGAAGAGCCATACCCATGGCCTGCAGCTGTTGCAGAACTTCGCCGCGTGGGACGGGCGCTGGTAATGGCCCGCAAGAAACCGCCGATCCTCACCCTCACGCCCGAGCAGGAGAGTGAAGCGAACCGCAAGATCCAGCGGTTCATGGAGGACCGTTTCGAGCTGGACCTGGGCTCGTTCGAAGCGGCGGAAATTCTTGACCTGTTTACCCGCGAAATTGCTCCGCACTATTACAACAGGGCGATTTTCGATGTGCAGACGCACCTTAAAGAAAGGTTCGAAAGCATTGAAAGCGACTTGTGGGCGCTCGAGAAAAACTGATTTTCGAGCCAAGCTGAATATTCGTATTTGAAGGTTTGCCAGATGCTGATTATCCCCGCTATCGATCTCAAGGACGGCGCTTGCGTACGTCTGCGTCAGGGCCGCATGGAAGACTCCACGGTGTTTTCCGATGACCCGGTGAGCATGGCCGCCAAGTGGGTGGAGGGCGGCTGCCGTCGCCTGCATCTGGTCGATCTGAACGGTGCCTTCGAAGGGCAACCGGTCAATGGCGAAGTGGTCACGGCCATTGCCAAGCGCTACCCGAACCTGCCGATCCAGATCGGCGGCGGCATTCGCTCGCTGGAAACCATCGAACATTACGTCAAGGCTGGCGTGAGCTACGTGATCATCGGCACCAAGGCCGTGAAAGAGCCCGAGTTCGTTGCTGAAGCGTGCCGCGCCTTCCCGGGCAAGGTCATCGTTGGCCTGGACGCAAAAGACGGTTTTGTCGCCACCGACGGCTGGGCTGAAGTCAGCACCGTGCAGGTGATCGACCTGGCCAAGCGTTTCGAAGCCGACGGCGTGTCTGCCATCGTCTACACCGACATCGCCAAAGACGGCATGATGCAGGGCTGCAATGTCCCGTTCACCGCCGCCCTGGCTGCCGCGACGAAGATCCCGGTCATCGCTTCCGGTGGCATCCACAACCTGGGTGACATCAAGGCGCTGCTCGACGCCAAGGCGCCGGGCATCATCGGTGCGATCACCGGTCGCGCGATCTACGAAGGCACCCTGGACGTCGCCGAGGCCCAGGCCTTCTGCGATACCTATAAAGGCTGAGGACTCACCATGGCGCTGGCCAAACGCATCATCCCTTGCCTGGACGTGGACAACGGCCGGGTGGTCAAGGGTGTCAAGTTCGAGAACATCCGTGATGCCGGCGACCCGGTGGAAATCGCCCGTCGCTACGACGAACAGGGTGCGGACGAGATTACCTTCCTCGACATCACGGCCAGCGTCGATGGCCGCGATACCACATTGCATACCGTCGAGCGCATGGCCAGCCAGGTGTTCATCCCGCTGACCGTGGGCGGTGGCGTACGCACCGTGCAAGACATCCGCAACCTGCTCAATGCCGGGGCCGACAAGGTGTCGATCAACACCGCGGCGGTGTTCAACCCGGAATTCGTCGGCGAAGCGGCCCAGCACTTTGGCTCGCAGTGCATCGTCGTGGCCATCGATGCGAAGAAGGTCTCCGGCCCGGGCGAAACCCCGCGCTGGGAAATCTTCACCCACGGCGGGCGCAAACCCACTGGTCTGGACGCCGTCGAGTGGGCGAAGAAGATGGAAGGCCTGGGCGCCGGTGAAATCCTGCTGACCAGCATGGACCAGGACGGCATGAAAAACGGCTTCGACCTCGGCGTCACTCGCGCCATCAGCGATGCCCTGGGCATTCCGGTGATCGCTTCCGGCGGCGTCGGCAACCTGCAACACCTGGCCGACGGCATCCTCGAAGGCCACGCCAGCGCGGTGCTGGCGGCGAGCATTTTCCACTTTGGCGAATACACCGTGCCGGAAGCCAAGGCCTACATGGCGCATCGCGGTATCTGCATTCGCTGACTGCTGGACACCATGGCGGGCCCAAGGCACTCTTGGGCACACCATGGATTGCGGTAGCCCGACATGCTCAAACGCCTCGTTCTTGCCTTTGCCGGTGCCACGCTGCTGCTCGCCGGTACCGTCCGCGCCGCTGAAACATCGCTGGTGTTACTGACGGAAAACTTCCCGCCGTACAACATGGCCAAGAACGGCAAGAACTTCGCCCAGGACGAAAACATCCATGGCATTGCCGCGGACATCGTCCGCGAAATATTCAAGCGTGCCGATATCTCCTACAGCCTGACGCTGCGTTTCCCCTGGGAGCGGATCTACAAACTCGCCTTGGAAAACCCGGGCTACGGTGTGTTTGTCATGGCGCGGTTGCCGGAGCGTGAAAAGCTGTTCAAATGGGTTGGCCCGATCGGCCCGGATGATTGGATCATGCTCGCCAAGGCCGACAGCAAGATCGCCCTAGGCTCGCTGGAGCAGGCGCGCCAATACAAGGTCGGTGCCTACAAGGGCGACGCGATTGCCGAGACATTGGCCAAGCAAGGGCTGAACCCGATTGTCGTGTTGCGCGATCAGGACAACGCCCGGAAACTGGTCAACGGCCAGATCGACCTGTGGGCCACCGGCGACCCTGCCGGGCGGTACCTGGCGCGTCAGGAAGGGGTGAACGATCTCAAGACCGTGCTGCGATTCAACAGTGCCGAGCTGTACCTGGCCTTGAACAAGGACGTGCCTGACGACGTGGTTGCCCGGCTTCAAAAGGCCCTGGATGAATTGCGCAAGGAAGGTGAAGTGGACGCGATCATGGCGCGGTATCTCTGAGCGCTGTGCAGGACTGTGCCGCCGCCATCGTCGGATCGCCGCCCGGAGCAAGCTCGCTCCCACAGGTATCCGGGTGTTCATAAATACTGCCTTCACCACAGATCAAAATGTGGGAGCGAGCCTGCTCGCGAATGCGGTGGATCAGCTTGCAGAGATGTTGAATGTGCAGCCTTCATCGCGAGCAGGCTCGCTCCCACAAGGGATCTGCTGTGAATACAAATTTTGTGCCCGATTCAGAACTACTGTGGGAGCGAGCTTGCTCCGGGCGGCGATCCGACGATGAAGGCAACGCGGTCGCCGCTACCGATAAACCCCATCCTTCCCATGCCCGACCATTGCCCGATTGCTGCGCAGGCTGATCATCGACTTGATGTCGATCCATTCGATGCCCTGGGCCTTGAGCTTGGGTAGCTCGCGTTCGAGCACGGCCAGGGTCTGCGGGTAGGGGTGGCCGATCATCACGGCCGAGCCCTGCCGGCGGGCCAGGTCGATGGCGCTCTGGAGTTGCTGGGCGATGGCGGCTTCGGTGCGCTCGTCGTCCAGGAACACATCCCGCGACACGCTGGCGAGGCCGATCTTCTGCGCCTCGGCGGCGGCGACTGTCTGGGCGCTGGTGCGGCTGTCGACGAAAAACTTGTGGCGCTGCTGCAAATTCGCCATCAGCCACGCCATGGCCTGGGGCTGGGCGGTCATGCGGCTGCCCATGTGGTTGTTGATCCCGCTGGTGTAGGGCACTGCCGCGAAGGCGGCGTCGAGGCGCTTGCCCAGTTCTTCGACGGGCAGCTCAGGATGCCAGGCGAACGGCCCGGTGGCCGGGTCCATGGGCATGTGCAGCATGACCAGTTTGCCGGCGCGATGGGCCTCGCGGGCGAATTCGGCGGCGTGGGGTGTGTCCGGCATGATCGCGGCGGTGACCGGGCCGGGGAGGGCCAGGACCCGGCGATCCCGGGGCAGGTTTTGCCCCAGGTCATCGATGATCAGGCTCAGGTACGCCTTGTGCGGCGAAGAGGGTGTGGCGGGCGCCGCGTTAACGGCCCCCGCCAGCAGGCACAGCAGGACGGAGGTAAAACGCAGGCCCATCTCAGCGGCCGGACGTGATGTTCAACCCTTTGAGCAGGCTCAGGGCCTGGGCCAACTGATAGTCGTCATCCTGCGGCATTGGCTTGGCCTTGGCGCCTGAGCCGGTCGGCTTGTCGGCACCGCCGTTGCCATTGCCCAGGTGACCTTGCAGGTCGGCTTCCTTGAAGTATTCGCTGTCCTGCTCGTTGGTGATCTTGGCCTTGCGCACCTCGATGTCCGGGACGATGCCCTGGGCCTGGATCGAGCGGCCGTTGGGCGTGAAGTACAGCGCGGTGGTGATCTTCAGGGCGCGGTCGTTGTTCAGTGGCAAGACGGTCTGTACCGAGCCCTTGCCGAAACTGGTGGTGCCCATGACCACGCCACGCTTCTGGTCTTGCAGGGCGCCGGCGACGATTTCCGATGCCGAGGCGCTGCCGCCGTTGATCAGCACTACCAATGGCACGGCTTCGCTCAGGTCGTTGCCGGTGGCCGAGAAGCGCAGCTCGGAATTGGCGATGCGCCCCTTGGTGTAGACGATCAGGCCCTTGGTGATGAAGTGATCCACCACTTCCACTGCCGATTGCAGCACGCCACCGGGGTTGTTGCGCAGGTCCAGGACCAGGCCGTTGAGCTTCTTGCCGTTGTCCTTGCGCATCTTGGCCAGGGCCTTGGCGACTTCTTCGCCGGTCTTGACCTGGAACTGAGTGATGCGGATGTAGCCGTAGCCCGATTCCAGCAACTGGCTCTTCACGCTCTTGACCTGGATGACCGCTCGCGTGAGGGTCACGTCGAACGGCGTGCCGCCGTCGCGCACCAGGGTCAGGGTGATCTTCTGGCCGATCTTGCCGCGCATCTTGTCCACGGCTTCGGTCATGCTTTGGCCGCGGGTCGGCTGGCCGTTGATCTTGACGATGAAGTCACCGGCCTGGATGCCGGCCTTGGAAGCGGGTGTGTCGTCGATCGGCGAAACCACTTTGACAAAACCGTCTTCGCTGCCGACCTCGATGCCCAGGCCGCCGAATTCGCCGCTGGTGCTTTCCTGCAGCTCGGCAAAATCCTCCGGCCCCAGGTAGGCCGAATGCGGGTCAAGGTTGCTGAGCATGCCTTTGATGGCGTTCTCCAGCAGTACTTTGTCGTCCACCGGTTCGACATAGGCGGCCTTGATCCGGTCCATGACCTCGGCAAAGGTGCGCAGTTCGTCCAGCGGCAGCGGGGCCTTGGTGGTCGCGGCTGTGGCGGCGGGTGCCGACGGGGCCGGTTCGGCGGCGAAAGCCAGGGGCGCAGCGATCACGAGGGCGATCGTCAGGGCCAGCGAGGTAAGGCGGGACAAATGCAGCATGTCGAACGAACTCCTTAATAGGATGGGCGCGCTTATCCTTGCGCACGACACCATTGGGTCGGGTCACTGGGGCGACCCTGCTGACGAATAGCGAAATACAGTGCTGGCGTATCCTGCCCGCCACTGTTACCGACCGTGGAGATGGACTCACCGGCCTTGACCACATCCCCCGCGGACTTGAGCAGCGTCTGGTTGTGGCCGTACAGGCTCAAATAACCGTTGCCGTGATCCAGGATCACCAGCAGGCCGGCGCCGCGCAGCCAGTCGGCGAAGACCACGCGCCCGCCATGCACGGCATGCACCTGGCTACCGGCGGAGGCGCTGATCATCACGCCGTCCCACTTGGTGCGGGTGTCGTCGCCGCGGGTTTCACCAAAGCGCGCAAGCAGTCGACCATTGACCGGCCATGGAAGTTTGCCTCGTGCCGAACCAAAAGCGCCGCCGAAGGTTTCTCCATCACTGGAAACCAGTGCGCCGGGGCTGGATTTTGCCGGTTTGCGCGGTGCGTCGCCGGCGTCTGCGTCGGCCTGGGCTTCACGCAAACGCTTTTTTTCGGCTTCCTGCTGGGCGATCAGCGCTTTCTGGCGCGCTTCTTCCGCCTCTCGGGCCTGGCGGGCCAGGGTTTCTTCGATGGTTTTCAACACATTGGCCAGTTCGGCCTGGTCCTGCTCGCGGGCCTTGAGCTTGCTGTCGCGAGCCTTCACATCGTCATTGAGCTTGGCCAGGGCCACCTGGCGTTCCTTGCGGACCTTCTCGAGCTCTTCGCGCTGGGTGTCGAGGCTGCTTTTCTGCACCAGCAACTGGGCTTGCTGCAGTTCGATGTCTTTTTCGACATTGGCCAGTTGGCGCAGGGTTTCGTTGAAGCTCTTGAGCTGTTCCAGGCGTGCCTGGCTCAGGTAATCGTAATAAGTGAGGGTGCGGGCGAATTTCTCGGGGTTCTGCTGGTTGAGCAGCAGCTTGAGGTATTCCTGGCGACCGTTCTGGTAGGCGGCCCGGGCCTGGATGGCGATCAGCTTTTGCTGTTCAGTGCGCGCGCTCTGGAGTTTTTTTTTCTCTCCATCGAGTCGTTGCAGCTCGGATTCGCTTTTCTTCAGCTCTTTTTGCAGGGCTTCGACCTGCTTCTCCAGATTGCCCATCTCGGTCTCGGTGCCGCGCAGGTCTTTCTGCACGCCGGATTTCTCTTCCTGCAACTTGCCCAGCAGCTTTTTCAGCTCGGCAATGTCCTGGCGCGTGGCTTCCAACTGTTGTTGGGTTTGCGCGCGCTCGTCGGCAAAGGCCGGTTGGAGCAGGCAGGTCAGAGCGAGGGCTATCAGGACGCGAAGCATAGAGGCGGGCGACACCAGGGAAAGGGACGGCCTAGTATGCCCGCCCCACGCTGCAAAAAAAACGCCCATTTGGGGCTGTGTGATAACTGGAGTGGTGCAGGGCACTTATTTCCCGCCAAACCCCTGTGGGAGCAAAGCTTGCTCGCGATGACGTCGGCACATCCAACGAAAATGTAGATTGTCAGATTGCTATCGCGAGCAAGCTTTGCTCCCACAGGGTTTGCGGTGATTGATGGATCAATCAGACCAGGATCGAAGTCCCGGTCATCTCCGCCGGCTGCTCCATGCCCAGCAGCATCAGCATGGTCGGTGCCACGTCGGCCAGCACGCCGCCGTCGCGGACCTTGAAATCACGCTTGCCGACATAGATAAACGGCACCGGCTCGGTGGTGTGGGCGGTGTGGGCCTGGCCGGTGGATTCATCGGACATCTGCTCGACGTTGCCGTGGTCGGCCGTGATCAGTGCTTCGCCGCCGACCTTTTCCAGGGCTTCGACGATGCGGCCAACGCAGGTGTCCAGGCATTCCACGGCCTTGACCGCCGCGGCGAACACGCCGCTGTGGCCCACCATGTCGCCGTTGGCGTAGTTGACCACGATCACGTCGTAACGCTGGTTTTCAATGGCCTCGACGATGCGGTCGGTCACTTCCGGCGCGCTCATCTCCGGTTGCAGGTCGTAGGTGGCGACTTTTGGCGAGGGGATCAGGATGCGCTCTTCGCCCGGGAAGGGTTCTTCACGGCCGCCGGAGAAAAAGAACGTCACGTGGGCGTATTTTTCGGTCTCGGCGATGCGCAGTTGGGTCTTGCCGTTCTTCGCCAGGTAGTCGCCCAGCACGTTTTCCAGGCTGCCGGCGGCGAAGGCCGATGGCGCGGGGATGCTGGCGGCGTATTGGGTCAGCATCACGAAACCGGCCAGTTTCGGCTGGCGAGCGCGTTCGAACTCCTTGAAGTCGTCCTCGACAAACACGCGGGTCAGTTCGCGAGCGCGGTCGGCGCGGAAGTTCATGAACACCACGGCGTCGCCGTCTTCAACCTTGACCGGCTCACCGATGGTGGTGGCCTTGACGAATTCGTCGCTTTCGCCGCGCTCGTAGGCGGCTTGCAGGCCTTCCTGGGCGGTGGCGGCGTTGAAATCGGCGCTGCCGTCGACGATCAGGTTGTAGGCCTGGGACACGCGGTCCCAACGGTTGTCACGGTCCATGGCGTAGTAGCGGCCAATGAGGCTGGCGATGCGCCCCTTGCCGAGTGCCTGGAACGCTGCGTCCAGCAGTTCGATCGACGACGTGGCGCTTTTCGGCGGGGTGTCGCGGCCATCGAGGAACGCGTGCAGGTAGATCTGCTCGGCGCCGCGCTTGAAGGCCAGTTCGGCCATGGCAATCAGGTGGTCCTGGTGGCTGTGCACACCACCGTCGGACAGCAGGCCCATGAAGTGCACGGCCTTGCCAGCGGCCACGGCTTTATCCACGGCGGCGCAGATGGTCGGGTTTTCGAAGAATTCACCGTCGCGGATCGATTTGGTCACGCGGGTGAAGTCCTGATACACCACGCGGCCTGCGCCGAGGTTCATGTGGCCGACTTCGGAGTTGCCCATCTGCCCGTCCGGCAGGCCGACGTCCATGCCGCTGCCGGAGATCAGGCCGTTGGGCACGGTGGCCCACAAACGGTCCAGCACAGGCTTGTTGGCCGAATACACGGCGTTGGATTCGTGGCTGTCACTGTGACCGAAGCCGTCGAGAATCATCAGGACCAAAGGTTTAGGCGTGGTAGTCATGGAATCCACTCGTGGCGGGTTAAAAGAAGACGATGGAAAAGGGACGGGCAGTTTAAAGGTAAGTTCCGACGGCGTCACCGCCGGGCGGGGTTTGGCCGGCCTTGTGTGCTGTGTATACTGGCCGACATTTTAACGCCCTGGAACCTCCTTCGATGGTTGCTCACCTGATTGAATTTGCCACTAACCACTACATTCTCGTCGGTATCTTCGTCGTACTGCTGGCGTTGCTGGTAGCCCATACGATGCAGGGCGGCGGCCGCAGCCTCAGTACCGCCGAGCTGACGGCGCTGGTCAACAAGGATGCCGGCGTGGTGGTGGACATCCGCCCGAGCAAGGACTACGCCGCCGGCCACATTGTCGGGGCGGTGAATATTCCCCAGGACAAACTGATCGCCCGTATCGGCGAGCTGGAAAAACACAAGGCCAAGACGCTGATCCTGGTAGATGCCCAAGGCCAGCACGCCGGCACCCACGCCCGCGAGCTGATGAAATCTGGTTTCACCGCCGCCAAGCTGTCCGGTGGTGTGGCGAGCTGGAAAGCCGACAATCTGCCCCTGGTGAAGTGAAATGCCCCACGTTGTTGTCTATTCCAGCGATTACTGCCCCTATTGCTCCAGAGCCAAGTTCCTGCTCCAGAACAAAGGCGTGGCCTTCGAAGAGATCAAGGTCGACGGCAAGCCGCAACTGCGCGCCGAAATGACCCAGAAGGCCGGGCGCACGTCCGTGCCGCAGATCTGGATCGGCAGCACCCACGTGGGCGGTTGCGATGATCTGTTCGCCCTGGAGCGTGCCGGTAAGCTCGACGCACTGCTCAAGGCCTGAATTTCCCACTGAAAGAACCTGAAAGTAAGAAGGATCTGCGATGACTGACCAACAGAACACAGCTGCCAGCGAAGAAGAAGCCGCACCGCAATTCTCCTTGCAGCGCATTTATGTACGTGACCTGTCCTTCGAAGCCCCGAAAAGCCCGGCGATCTTTCGCCAGCAGTGGGAGCCGAGTGTAGGCCTGGACCTGAACACTCGCCAGAAAGCCCTGGAAGATGACTTCCACGAAGTGGTGCTGACCCTGTCGGTCACCGTGAAAAACGGTGACGAAGTGGCGTTCATCGCCGAAGTGCAGCAGGCCGGGATCTTCCTGATCAAGAACCTGGATGCGGCCTCGATGAGCCACACCCTCGGTGCGTTCTGCCCGAACATCCTGTTCCCGTACGCCCGCGAAACCCTGGACAGCCTGGTGACCCGCGGCTCGTTCCCGGCCCTGATGCTGGCCCCGGTGAACTTCGATGCCCTGTATGCGCAAGAACTGCAGCGCATGCAGCAAGAAGGCGGCGTGACCGTTCAGTAAACGGCGCTGCCAGCCCGGCACAAACCCTGTGGGAGCGAGCTCTGTGGGAGCAAAGCTTGCTCGCGATGAACGATGACGCGGTTTTGCAGTTGAACCGTGTCGACCTCATCGCGAGCAAGCTTTGCTCCCACAGGCTTGCTCCCACAGGTGTTTTTGGCTGACAGGAAGGGCTCAGGCGAAGCCGTTCTGCCGCCACGCTTCATAAACCGCCACTGCCACGGTATTGGACAGGTTCAGGCTGCGGCAGCCTTCGCGCATCGGCAGGCGCAGGCGCTGGTCGGCGGGCAGGGCGTCCAGCACCTCGGCCGGCAGGCCACGGCTTTCCGGGCCGAACAGGAACGCATCACCGGCGACGAAGCTGGCGTCATGGAACGGCCGCGAACCCTTGGTGGTAAAGGCGAACAGGCGCGGATGCCCCAGGCTCTCCAGACAACTGGCAAGGTCGGCGTGACGCTGCAAGGTGGCATACTCGTGGTAGTCGAGACCGGCACGGCGCAGGCGCTTGTCGTCCATGTCGAAGCCCAGCGGTTCGATCAAATGCAGGTGGCAGCCGCTGTTGGCGCACAACCTGATGACGTTGCCGGTATTCGGCGGAATTTCCGGTTGAAAAAGGATGACGTGAAACATGCACGGCTCCGCAGATAAAGATGAGCGGCATTCTACGCCGCAAACCGATAAACGTTCGAAGCTAATGCCTCGGGTGATGGGCTCGTTGGCGATCGTCGGCGTGATGGTCGGGCTGATGATCGGACGCCTGACCACACCCGAACCGAGCGTGCTGCAGCAGGTCGAGGTGACCGACGGTGGCGTGGTGGCCTGGTTCAATAACGAACCCAAGTTGCACGGGGAAGTCATCGACGGCTCGGTGGCGTTGTTGTTCGAAGCAGAAGGTCGATCGCAGAACGGCCAGTTGAAGCTCAACGGCAAGGACGTGAACTGGCGGGTGCGTTTGAGTGACAAGGGGTTGTTGCTGACGCTGGTGGCTGCGCGTCCGCTGCGCGGGGCGTGGACCGCCAGCGAGGTCGATGACCGCTGGCGGCTGGAGGTCCGTCTCCAGGAGCAATAAAAGAGGGAATCCCCGGCCTGCCTGTACCAAGGTCCCCGAAACTGGGTAGTGATTGAGTTATTGCAGGGGGCGTGCCAGTTTTAAATGGCTTGTCACAAAAAGACCGCTGGTGATGCGAAAAGCCCCGTATTCCGGGGCTTTTGTTTTTATTTGTGCGGTTTTTTTCGAACGGGGTCGATGGTTTTGGCTCGTTGTGCATGCGCAATTGCGGTTCGCAGTGCATTGATGCGGTGCACAAAGATCCAATGTGGGAGCGGGCTTGCTCGCG
>NZ_ATLN01000075.1:0-21462 GCF_000416195.1 Pseudomonas sp. CFII68 | reverse complement strand
CTCTTGCTCTTGCTCTTGCTCTTGCTCTTGCCTTGCTTTGCTTTGGATCTTGATCTGGACGCCCCGTTAAACCACGCTGGCCGAACGCAGGCATTGTGGAGTGGGCATCCCGGCATGGATGCCGGGATAGCCGCGCTGGGCCATGGATGGCCCTTCGCGGCGGGCCCACGGAGCAATGCCGGAGTGAGGGCACACCGAGCCTAAGCGAGGTGCCGAGTGGTGGGGCAAAGCGCTTTTGGTTACTTTTGGCGCTCTTCCAAAAGTGACCCGCTGTAAGAGCGGAACCGGCAGCAGCCGTTACCGCAGCAACGGATATACACACCAACCCACGCCTCTCTACATTCAACATCAATGCAAGCTGATCCAAAAGTGACCCGCTGTAAGAGCGGAACCGGCAGCAGCCGTTACCGCAGCAACGGATATACACACCAACCCACGCCTCTCTACATTCAACATCAATGCAAGCTGACACACCGCTATCGCAAGCAAGCTCGCTCCCACAGTGATTACTCGTTACGGAGCGTAAGGCATCACCCGCTTGTGCTCAGTCTTGCGATAGGTCTCGCAAATGATCCTGAACGCCTCGTCCCGCACAGGCTCGCCGTGCAGGAACGCATCGATCTCGGCATAGGTCACGCCGTGGGAAGCTTCGTCCGGCTTGCCTGGCGACAGGTCCTCAAGGTCGGCGGTGGGGACTTTTTCCACCAGCGACTCCGGCGCGCCGAAGTCTCGGGCGATGGCCCGGACCTGGTTTTTCACCAGGCCGCTGAGCGGGGCCAAGTCACAAGCGCCATCACCGAACTTGGTGAAGAAACCCATCACCGCTTCGGCGGCATGGTCGGTGCCGATCACCAGGCCGTGCTCGGTGCCCGCGATGGTGTATTGCGCCACCATGCGCATCCGCGCCTTGGTATTGCCCAGCACGAAATCCCGCGAGAGCGCCGCCTTGCCTTCGAACGCCGAGACTTGATCGGCCAAGGCCTTGACCGCTGGACCGATGTTGACGGTATGGCGCTCGTCCGGGTCGATGAAGTCCACGCAGGCTTGCGCTTCATGTTCGTCGAACTGGGTTTCGTACGGCAGGCGCACGGCGATGAACTTGTAGGCGGCGTTACCGGTTTTCTCCCGCAGTTCGCGCATGGCGCGTTGGGCCAGCAGCCCGGCGGTCAACGAATCGACGCCACCGCTGATGCCCAGTACGAGGGACTTGAGGCCGGAGTTGACCAGGCAATCCTGGATAAAGTCCACCCGCCGGGCGATTTCGGCCTTGAGGGCGGCGTCATCGGCGAACGGTGGCTGGACCTTGAGCTGTTCAGCAATCTCACGCTGTACGGCTTGCATGAATTCACTCCTTGCTTGATGTGTCTGGAAGGGCGGCAGGTACTTGGAAAACGTGTCGCATGTAGGCGACGAAATTCGGATCCTTGCAGTGGGTCTTGCCGGGCTCGTCTGAAATCTTGGCCACGGGTTGCCCGGCACAGCTGATCATTTTAAGCACGATGCTCATGGGCTCGACACCCGGAATGTCGCAGGTCAGGTTGGTGCCAATACCGAAGCTGACATTAATGCGACCACGCAATGCCCGAAAAATCTCCAGGCATTTGGGTAGTGTCAGGCTATCGGAAAACACCAGGGTCTTGCTCATCGGGTCGATGCCAAGCTTGTGGTAGTGGGCAATGGCTTTTTCAGCCCAGATCACCGGGTCGCCCGAGTCGTGGCGCAAACCGTCGAACAGCTTGGCGAAGAACAGATCGAAGTCCTTGAGGAAGGCGTCCATGGTGATGCAATCGGTCAGGGCGATCCCCAGCAGGCCTCGGTACTCGCGCACCCAGCAATCGAGGGCAGCGATCTGGCTGTCGATCAGCCGCGGGCCCAATTGCTGGTGGGCCATGATCCACTCATGGGCCATGGTGCCCAGGGGCTTCATGTCCAACTCCCGAGACAGGTGCACGTTACTGGTGCCGACGAAACGCCCGGGGAAGTCATGCTTGAGCACGTTGACCACTTCTTCCTGGACGCGGAAGGAAAAGCGGCGGCGGGTGCCGAAGTCCGCGACTTGCAATTCGGACAGTTCTTCGGCGCTGGCGTTGGCGCTCAGCCAGTCGAACTTGCAATACAACTGCTCGCGGGCCTGTTCCAGGACTATTTCACGGTAGCGATAACGATTGCGCACCTCGCTGACAATGGCCAGCAGCGGCACTTCGAACAGAATGACGTGCAGCCACGGCCCGCGCAGGCGGATGAACAGCTCGCCGTTTTCGATACCCGTGTGCACGTAGCGCAGGTTGAAGCGAAACAGCCCCAGGAAACGCAGGAAGTCCGGCTTCAGAAAACTGATGCGCTCCAGGAAACCCAACTGGTCGGCGCTCAGGCTCAGCTCGGCCAGGCGCTCGATCTGAAAGCGGATCTCCGCCAGGTAGGGGCGCAGGTCTTCGCTGTTGCGGCAGCGGAATTCCCATTCGACTTCGACGTTGGGGTAGTTGTGCAACACCGCCTGCATCATCGTCAGTTTGTAGAAGTCGGTGTCGAGCAGGTTCTGCACGATACGATCGGCAAATACGCTCTCGCTCATAGGGTTCTCCAGACAGGCCGCAGCCGAGGGTAGCGAAGTTCGGCAGTTTGTAGTGAAAGGGCTAGTGGCGCATATCACTCATGATGATTGCCAGTTTTTTTTGGTCACTGGGTCTTTTTCGGCTAAGAAGAGCTATTTGTGGCGAGGGGATTTATCGAAACGTCGCCCCGCCCCGCTGTGGGAGCAAGGCTTGCCCGCGATACAGGCGACTCGGTTTCCGGGAGACCGTGGTGCGTTCTTCGCGGGCAGCCTTGCTCCCACAGGTTCGCGTCGGGTTATGCCGGTATATCCGGGTTGTCGATCTGCTCCAGCATCCACTCCACAAAAAGCCGCACCTTGGGCACTTCCGCCGAATGTTCCGGATAGGCCAGGTAATAGGCGTTGGTGCTGGGCATCGCGTGCGGCCAGGGGATGACCAGTTTGCCGTCGGCCAGTTCTTCTTCCACCAGAAACCGCGGCAGCAGGGCGACGCCGCAGCCGACCTGGGCCGCGCGGATGCACATGTAGAAGGTTTCGAAACGCGGCCCGTGGTAGCTGTGTTCGGTGTGGTAGCCCTGGTGGTCGAACCAGTCGTGCCAGGCTTGGGGGCGCGAGGCGTTTTGCAGGAGCACCAGCTCGGCCAGTTGGGTCGGGTCGGTGAAGGGCTGCTCAGGCAGGCTGCCGGGCGCACAGACCGGCACCAGTTCTTCGCCAAACAGCTTCAGGGATTCGGTGCCGGGTCGCGAGCCTTGGCCGAAATAGAACGCCAGGTCGCTGCGCCCTTGCAGCAAGTCATCGGCTTCCTGCTCGCTGCACAGGTCCAGGTGAATGGTCGGATGCCGCAACCGCCAGCCCTTCAAGCGTGGGACCAGCCACCGGGCGCCGAAGGTCGGAGGGGTGGACACGCGCAGGACTTCAGTATCGCCGCCGTAGGAACGCAGGTAATGGGTGGACATCTCCACCTGCGTGAGGATTTTTCGCACTTCCCCCAGGTACAAGTCTCCGGCTGGCGTCAGTTGCAAGCGTCGGCGCACGCGTCGAAACAGCAAGTGCTGCAGCAACTCCTCCAGTTGCGCGACCTGTTTGCTGACGGCGCTCTGGGTCAGGTTCAGCTCTTCGGCGGCGCGGGTGAAGCTCAGGTGGCGGGTCACTGCTTCGAAGCACTGCAGCGCCGTGATCGACGGTAAATAGCGTTTATTGAGCATGATGAGGCCTTATTTCTTGTCGCTCTGCTTATCCGGTCATGGCCAGCATGAATAAACGGAATGATATCTCGCTTAAAGGTCGTTTGTTGGCAAGACTCAGGCCAGCTACAACTACAGGTCTGATCAGTCGCATTCGTCCGGCTGCCAATCCTTTGTTTTTCGTGTGAGGAAATTTTCCATGGTTGCTGCATTGCTTGATCGCTTGGGCGTCGACTCGGCCTTGTACCAGAACGGCACACAACCGGTGCATTCGCCCATTGATGGCAGCCGTATCGGCGCCGTGAACTGGGAAGGCGCGGCTGAAGTCGAGCAGCAGGTCAGCCGTGCCGAACACGCCTTCGACCTGTGGCGCAAGGTGCCGGCCCCGCGTCGCGGCGAGCTGGTGCGTCAATTTGGCGACCTGTTGCGTGAATACAAGGCCGACCTCGGCGAGCTGGTGTCGTGGGAAGCCGGCAAGATCACCCAGGAAGGCCTGGGTGAAGTGCAAGAAATGATCGATATCTGCGACTTCGCCGTCGGCCTGTCCCGCCAGCTGTACGGCCTGACCATCGCCTCCGAGCGTCCTGGCCACCACATGCGTGAGTCCTGGCATCCGCTGGGTGTGGTTGGGGTGATCAGTGCCTTCAACTTCCCGGTGGCGGTCTGGGCCTGGAACACCACGCTGGCCCTGGTGTGCGGCAACGCGGTGATCTGGAAGCCGTCGGAAAAGACCCCGCTCACCGCCCTGGCGTGCCAGGCGTTGTTCGAGCGCGTGCTGAAGAACTTCAGTGACGCACCGCCGTACCTGAGCCAGGTGATCATCGGTGGTCGCGATGCTGGTGAAGCGCTGGTGGATGACCCGCGCGTGGCCTTGATCAGCGCCACCGGCAGCACCCGCATGGGTCGTGAAGTGGCACCGAAAGTCGCCGCGCGTTTTGCCCGCAGCATCCTGGAACTGGGCGGCAACAACGCCATGATCCTGGCACCGAGCGCCGACCTGGACATGGCCGTGCGCGCCATCCTGTTCAGCGCCGTCGGCACCGCCGGCCAGCGTTGCACCACCCTGCGCCGGCTGATTGCCCATGAATCGGTGAAGGAAGAAATCGTCACCCGCCTCAAGGCCGCCTATTCGAAAGTGCGTATCGGCCATCCGTTGGAAGGCAACCTGGTCGGGCCGCTGATCGACAAGCACAGCTTCGACAGCATGCAGGATGCGCTGGAGCAGGCCTTGAGTGAGGGCGGGCGCGTGTTTGGTGGCAAGCGCCAGCTTGAAGACCAGTTCCCGAATGCCTATTACGTCTCGCCGGCCATCGTCGAGATGCCCGAGCAGAGCGATGTGGTGCGCCACGAAACCTTCGCACCGATCCTGTACGTGGTCGGCTACAAGGATTTTGCCGAGGCCTTGCACCTGAACAATTCCGTGCCCCAGGGCCTGTCGTCCTGCATTTTCACCACCGACGTGCGTGAAGCCGAGCAATTCATGTCGGCCGTGGGCAGCGACTGCGGCATCGCCAACGTCAACATCGGCCCGAGCGGCGCCGAGATCGGCGGCGCATTCGGTGGCGAAAAAGAAACCGGCGGCGGTCGCGAATCCGGCTCCGACGCCTGGCGCGGCTACATGCGCCGCCAGACCAACACCGTGAACTACTCGCTGGAGTTGCCGTTGGCGCAGGGGATTACCTTTGATTAAGGCTTGAGCCAAGCGGTGATCCCATGTGGGAGCGGGCTTGCTCGCGAAAGCGGTGGTTCAGTCGGCATCAGTGTTGAATGACAGTCTGCTTTCGCGAGCAAGCCCGCTCCCACAAATGGAATGGTGTGGTGGTTGGGTTTCTTTTTCGGAGTCTGGCAATGCCGTTACGCGAAGAATGTCTGTGGGAAAAACTGACGCCGCAAAGGCCTGAAAACAGCGCGCTCACCGGTGAAGTCACGGCCGATGTCTGCGTGATCGGCGCGGGTTTTACCGGGCTGTCGGCGGCGGTACATTTGCTCGAACAAGGCAAGCGCGTGGTTGTGCTGGAAGCTCATCGGGCCGGGCATGGTGGATCGGGGCGTAACGTCGGGTTGGTCAACGCCGGCCTGTGGATCCCGCCGGATGACATCGAGGCCGGGTTCGGCGAGGCGGTGGGCAGCCAGCTCAACCGCATGCTGGGGGCCGCGCCGGCCCTGGTGTTCAGCCTCATCGATAAATACAACATCGATTGCCAACTGCGCCGCGAAGGCACCCTGCACATGGCCCATAACGCCCGGGGCGAGGCCGACCTGCGCAGTCGTGAAGCGCAATGGAAGCGCCGCGGTGCCCCGGTGGAATTGCTCACCGGCCAGGCCTGTGTCGATGCCACCGGCACGTCGAAAATCGCTGCGGCATTGCTCGACCGTCGCGCCGGCACGCTCAACCCGATGGCCTACACCAGCGGGTTGGCCAAGGCGGCCACAGACCTTGGCGGCCAGTTGTTCGACCATTCACCGGTGACGCGCCTGGAACGCCAAGGCCAGCGCTGGTCGGTGCAGACTGCCCAGGGTTCGGTGCTGGCCGAGCAGGTGGTGATCGCCTCCAACGCCTACACCGAGGGCGACTGGACCGAACTGCGGCGAAATTTCTTCCCCGGTTATTACTATCAGGTCGCTTCGGCCCCGCTGACTGACGAGGCCGCCCGACGCATTCTGCCGGGCGGGCAGGGCTCGTGGGATACCCGCCAGGTGTTGAGCAGCATCCGCCGGGACAAGGATGGCCGTTTGCTACTGGGCAGCCTGGGCAATGGCAACCGCAAGCCGACCTGGTTCCTCAAGGCTTGGGCCGACCGGGTGCAGCAGCATTACTTTCCTTATCTCAAGCCGGTGGAGTGGGAGTGCACCTGGACCGGTTGCATTGCCTTCACCCCCGATCACTTGATGCGCCTGTTCGAACCGGCCCCCGGGCTGGTGGCCGTGACCGGCTACAACGGCCGGGGCGTGACCACCGGTACTGTGGTCGGCAAGGCGTTCGCCGACTACCTGTGCCACGGCGATGCCCAGGCCCTGCCGATCCCGTTCGCCCCCATGCAGCCGGTGGCCGGGGTGGGGTTGCGCAGTTGCTTGTATGAGGCAGGCTTCTCGCTGTATCACGCGGGCCAGTGCCTGCGGATCGTCATTTGAGTGTTGAAAATTGTTACTGGAACCCGCTTTTTCCGGCGTAGCGTCTAGCCTGTTATGGTGCGGGTTGTAGCAATCGCGCACCGACAGTGTGCAGTTCGGTGACGCGGGTTGTTACACAGTGGTTGCACGCCGTTTCGTGCGATGGTTGCAATGATGGCTCACGGAGGGTTTCACCCATTTATATAAAAGGTTGCACCTCGTGCGGTTTAGACGGTTGCACGCCCTATGAAAAAGGGCTCGAAACAGTCGAAATAACAATAAAGCAGCGACTTTTTTCAGAATAAAAAACCGATGGCACGGCCCTTGCTCTGAGCTTTTCAGTGAAATGAAGTCGCAGTGCCAACTAAAAAAAACCTTGGAGCACCACCTCATGTCCCAGACGTTTTACAAGAAAGGTTTCCTGGCCCTCGCAGTGGCAGCTGCGTTGGGTGTTTCTGCGTTTGCTCAAGCTGATGTGAAATTTGGTGTGGCGGGGCCGATGACCGGCGCCAACGCTGCATTTGGCGAGCAGTACATGAAAGGTGCCCAGGCGGCAGCCGATGCCATCAACAAGGCCGGTGGCGTCAACGGTGAGAAGATCGTACTGGTCGCGGGCGACGATGCCTGCGAACCCAAGCAGGCCGTGGCCGTGGCCAACCGCCTGGTCGACCAGGACAAGGTGATCGGCGTGGTCGGGCACTTCTGCTCGTCCAATACCATCCCGGCCTCCGAGGTCTACGACGAAGCCGGCATCATCGCCATCACCCCGGGCTCCACCAACCCACAGGTCACCGAGCGTGGCCTGAGCGCCATGTTCCGCATGTGCGGTCGTGACGACCAGCAGGGCATCGTGGCAGGCGACTACATCGTTGACGTGCTCAAGGGCAAGAAAGTGGCTGTGCTGCACGACAAGGACACCTACGGCCAAGGCCTGGCGGATGCCACCAAGGCACAACTGGCCAAGCGTGGCGTGAAGGAGGTGCTGTATGAAGGCCTGACCCGCGGCGAGAAAGACTTCAGCGCCGTGGTCACCAAGATCCGTTCGGCCGGTGCCGACGTGGTCTATTTCGGTGGTCTGCACCCGGAAGCCGGCCCGCTGGTTCGCCAGTTGCGTGAGCAAGGTCTCAAGGACGTTAAGTTCATGTCCGACGATGGCATCGTGACCGACGAGCTGGTCACCACCGCCGGCGGCGCGCAATACGTCGATGGCGTGTACATGACCTTCGGTGCCGACCCGCGCCTGCTGCCAGACAGCAAGGTCGTGGTTGAAGAGTTCCGCAAGAACGGCACCGAGCCTGAAGGCTACACCCTGTACGCCTACGCTTCGGTCCAGGCCCTGGCCGCCGGTTTCAATGGCGCCAAGTCCAACAAAGGCGAAGACGCGGCCAAGTGGCTCAAGGCCAACCCCGTCCAGACCGTGATGGGCAAGAAGGAGTGGGACACCAAGGGCGACTTGAAAGTCTCCGACTACGTGGTCTACCAGTGGGACAAGGACGGCAAATATCACCAGTTGGAAAAACAGAAGTAAGGGCTGAAACGACCGTCCAAGCCTGCTAGGGCAGCCGGGCAAGCCCCGGTTTCCATGAGGCTCGCGCCGGTCGTGCCTGACACTGCTCCGACGTAAATCTGTATTTTCCTTAGAAGAACCGCACACCTCAGGGTGTGCAGGTTCTCACTGCGTGAGATTGCGTTATGGATGGTATTTTCCTGCAGCAACTGATCAATGGCCTGACCCTCGGGTCGGTCTATGGTCTGATCGCCATCGGCTACACAATGGTCTACGGCATCATCGGCATGATCAACTTCGCCCACGGCGAGGTTTACATGATTTCCGCTTACCTCGCGGCAATCAGTCTGGCTCTGCTGGCTTACTTCGGTATTGAATCCTTTCCGCTTATGATCCTCGGCACTCTCGTGTTCACGGTCGTGGTCACCGGGGTATACGGCTGGGTCATCGAACGCGTCGCCTACAAACCCCTGCGCAACTCAACCCGGCTGGCACCGCTGATCAGTGCCATCGGCATTTCGCTGATCCTGCAGAACTATGCACAGATCAGCCAGGGCGCCCGCCAACAGGGTGTTCCGACACTGCTCGAAGGCGCCATGCGCGTCGACATCGGCAGCGGTTTCGTCCAGCTCACCTACACCAAGATTTTCATCCTGATCGCCGCATTCGCCGGGATGGCCTTGCTGACCTACATCATCAAGTACACCAAGCTCGGGCGCATGTGCCGCGCCACCCAGCAAGACCGCAAGATGGCCTCGATCCTGGGGATCAACACCGACCGGGTGATTTCCTACGTGTTCATCATCGGCGCGGCCATGGCGGCCCTGGCCGGTGTGCTGATCACCATGAACTACGGCACGTTCGACTTCTATGCCGGCTTCATCATCGGCATCAAGGCGTTCACTGCGGCGGTACTCGGCGGCATCGGCTCCCTGCCTGGGGCGATGCTCGGCGGGATCATCCTCGGCATTTCCGAGTCGCTGTTCGCCGGTCTGATCAACTCTGACTACAAAGACGTGTTCAGTTTCTCGCTGTTGGTGCTGATTCTGATTTTCCGTCCCCAGGGCCTGTTGGGTCGCCCACTCGTGGCGAAGGTATAAGTATGTCTGCTGCCAATAAACCGCTTGATATCAAACAGAGCGTCATCGACGCGATCCTGGCCGGCCTGATCTCGCTGATCGTGTTCGGGCCGATTGTCGGCGTGGTGCTCGACGGCTACAGCTTCAACCTGCAACCGGCCCGCGTCGGCTGGCTGGTGGCGATCGTGATGATCGGGCGCTTTGCCTTGAGCCTGTTCCTGCAAACCCCCAAGGGACTGAAGATTCTCCAGGGTTTCGAAAGCACTGGCTCCGGCGTGCATGTGCTGCCGCCGGACTACAAGTCGCGGCTGCGCTGGATCATCCCGGCACTGATCGTGATCGCCATTGTGTTTCCGTTCTTCGCCAACAAATACGTGCTCACCGTGGTCATCCTCGGGTTGATCTATGTGCTATTGGGCCTGGGCCTGAACATCGTGGTCGGCCTGGCGGGGCTGCTCGACCTGGGTTACGTGGCGTTCTACGCCATCGGCGCCTATGGCCTGGCGCTGGGCTACCAATACCTGGGGCTGGGGTTCTGGACCGTACTGCCCCTGGCGGCCATCGCGGCGGCGATGGCGGGGTGCATCTTGGGTTTCCCGGTGTTGCGAATGCACGGTGATTACCTGGCCATCGTGACCCTGGGCTTTGGCGAGATCATTCGCCTGGTGCTTAACAACTGGCTGTCGTTCACCGGCGGGCCGAATGGCATGCCTGTGCCGTCGCCGACCTTTTTCGGCCTGGAGTTTGGTCGAAGGGCCAAGGATGGTGGGGTACCGTTTCATGAGTTCTTCGGCATCGACTACAACCCCAATATCAAATTCCTGTTCATCTACATCGTGCTGTTCATCACGGTGCTGCTGGTGCTCTACGTCAAGCATCGCCTGACCCGCATGCCGGTCGGACGTGCCTGGGAAGCCTTGCGCGAGGATGAAATCGCCTGTCGCTCCATGGGCCTGAACCATGTGCTGGTCAAGCTCTCGGCCTTCACCATCGGTGCTTCCACGGCGGGCCTGGCGGGGGTGTTCTTCGCCAGTTACCAGGGCTTCGTCAACCCGTCGTCGTTCACCTTCTTCGAGTCGGCGCTGATCCTGGCGATCGTGGTGCTGGGGGGCATGGGCTCGACGGTCGGCGTGGTGATTGCCGCGTTTGTGCTCACCGTGGCGCCGGAGCTGCTGCGCAGTTTCTCTGAATACCGGGTGCTGCTGTTCGGCGTATTGATGGTGTTGATGATGATCTGGCGGCCTCGCGGCCTGATCCGTATCAGCCGTACCGGGGTAACGCCGCGCAAGGGGGTAGCGCCATGAGCGAAGTCGTACTCAAAGTTGAAAACCTGATGATGCAGTTCGGTGGTATCAAGGCCCTCAGCGACGTCAGCCTGCAAGTCAAGCGCAACTCGATCTTCGCCCTGATCGGCCCCAATGGTGCGGGCAAGACCACGGTGTTCAACTGCCTGACCGGTTTCTACAAGGCTTCGGGCGGGAATATCGAGCTCAACGTGCGTGGCGAGCAAACCAACGTCATCAAGCTGTTGGGCGAGGCGTTTCGCCCGACTGATTTCGTGTCGCCGAAAGCCTTCGCCAGCCGGCTGTATTACAAGATGTTCGGCGGCACCCACCTGGTGAACCGCGCCGGCCTGGCGCGCACCTTCCAGAACATTCGCCTGTTCAAGGAAATGTCGGTGCTGGAAAACCTGCTGGTGGCCCAGCACATGTGGGTCAACCGCAGCATGGTGGCGGGTATCCTCAACACCAAGGGCTACCGCAAGGCCGAAAGCGACGCCTTGGACCATGCCTTCTATTGGCTGGAAGTGGTGGACCTGGTGGATTGCGCCAACCGCCTGGCGGGCGAGCTTTCCTATGGTCAGCAGCGGCGCCTGGAAATCGCCCGGGCCATGTGCACACGCCCACAGATCATCTGCCTCGATGAACCGGCCGCCGGCCTCAACCCTCAGGAAACCGAAGCGCTGAGCGCGATGATCCGGCTGCTGCGCGACGAGCATGATCTGACCGTGGTGCTGATCGAACACGACATGGGCATGGTAATGAGCATTTCCGACCACATTGTGGTGCTGGACCACGGCAACGTGATCGCCGAGGGCGGTCCCGAGGCGATTCGCAACGATCCGAAGGTGATCGCGGCCTACCTGGGTGCCGATGAAGAGGAACTGGTATGAGTGGACCTATCCTCGAGCTCAAGGAGTTGGACGTGTTCTACGGGCCGATCCAGGCCCTGAAAAAAGTCTCGATGCACATCGGTGAAGGTGAAACCGTGAGCCTGATCGGCTCCAACGGGGCCGGCAAGTCCACGTTGCTGATGTCGATCTTCGGCCAGCCGCGTGCAGCCGGCGGGCAGATCATCTACCAGGGCGTGGACATCACCCACAAGTCGTCGCACTACATTGCCTCCAACGGCATCGCGCAGTCGCCGGAAGGGCGGCGGGTATTCCCGGACATGACCGTCGAGGAAAACCTGCTGATGGGCACTATTCCCATCGGTGACAAATACGCCAGCGAAGACATGCAGCGCATGTTCGAGCTGTTTCCACGGCTCAAGGAGCGCCGCAACCAGCGGGCCATGACCATGTCCGGCGGCGAGCAGCAAATGCTCGCCATCGCTCGGGCATTGATGAGCCGGCCCAAGTTGTTGCTGCTCGATGAGCCGAGCCTGGGGCTGGCGCCGATCGTGGTGAAGCAGATCTTCGCCACCCTGCGCGAGCTGGCCTCCACCGGGATGACCATCTTCCTGGTGGAACAGAACGCCAACCACGCCCTCAGGCTGTCGGACCGGGCCTATGTGATGGTCAACGGCGAAATCCGCCTGACCGGCACAGGCAAGGAGCTGCTCGCCAACGAGGAAGTGCGCAACGCGTACCTGGGCGGGCATTGAGGCGGCTGTTGCAATGAAAAAAACCGGCGAGTGATCGCCGGTTTTTTTATCTCTCCAAAACACCACTGTCCCTCTGTGGGAGCGGGCTTGCTCGCGAAAGCGGTGGATCAGACATATTGATGTCGACTGACACGCCGCCTTCGCGAGCAAGCCCGCTCCCACATGGGGATTTCGGTTGTCTGTGGCAATTGTGGACAACAATCCTGAGTCCCTGCGAAACCGCGACATAAAGTCGCCGCAAACAGTTGTTTTGTCACGGTTTTGACTTGTCCCCGTTTGCTGTGGAACTGGCTGTGGGTAACGTGGGAGTAGCTGGCTGCAAGCCTTTGAATACGTGGCTTGCAGGCCTGTGGTTGTTTTTTGATCAGGCGTTTTTCGTCAAGCGGGAGTGACTGTTGTCAACACTTTTATGAACACTGCAATGGGCTCGAAAGTCGGTGGGCAAGCCTGTGGATAAGTCTGTGATTAAACTCTGGAAAGACCGCGCTGAGTACCGTCGTTACTGGCTTGGAGCCATCGCCCATCTCGCGTTGGCTTATAGCAGATAACTTGCGCTGCACAACCTCACTTGCAGGGTCAAGCGAAAAAAATTTCCAAATACCCCGCAAAGCCTTATGCACAGCGGCTTGCGGGTTTTGCACTTGCCCCCGATTACTGTGGACGTGCCTGTGGATAAGGTGCGGGCAACCGGCTGCGGCCCTTGTTGGGCAAGGCCTGGCGGGGATTGGTTGTTTTATGAGCAGTTGTGGGGCAAAAGCCGTGTGCAAGCCTTGCCCCTACCGTGCCAGGGCGGGCATGCTGTGGGCCGATTTCCATTTAATGGCTGTTGAAGTTCAAACAAGGAGAACACGATGTCTGACACCCTGTTTATTACCGGCGCGACGTCCGGTTTTGGTGAAGCCTGTGCCCGTCGTTTTGCCGAGGCCGGTTGGAAACTGGTGCTGACCGGTCGTCGTGAAGAACGCCTCAATGCCCTCTGTGCCGAGCTGTCGAAGCAGACCGAAGTCCATGGCCTGGTAGTGGATGTGCGTGATCGCAAGGCCATGGAAGAGGCAATCGCCAACCTGCCGCCATCCTTCGCCAAGTTGCGCGGGCTGATCAACAACGCCGGCCTGGCCCTGGGCGTTGACCCGGCGCCCAAGTGCGACCTCGATGACTGGGACACCATGGTCGACACCAATGTGAAAGGACTGCTCTACAGCACTCGCCTGCTGTTGCCGCGCCTGATCGCCCATGGTCGTGGGGCCGGGATCGTCAACCTGGGCTCTATCGCCGGCAACTACCCGTATCCGGGCAGCCACGTGTATGGCGCGAGCAAGGCGTTCGTCAAACAGTTCTCGTTGAACCTGCGTTGCGACCTGCAAGGCACGGGCGTGCGGGTGAGCAATATTGAGCCGGGCCTGTGCGAGAGCGAGTTCTCCCTGGTGCGCTTCGGTGGCGACCAGGAGCGCTACAACGCGACCTACGCTGGCGCTGAGCCGATCCAGCCACAGGACATCGCCGATACGATTTTCTGGGTGCTCAATGCGCCAGCGCACATCAACATCAACAGCCTGGAGCTGATGCCGGTGAGCCAGACCTGGGCCGGGTTTGCCATTGAGCGCAACAAAACATAAAACCGCGTTATCGTTCATCGCGGGCAAGCCTTGCTCCCACAGGTTTGACTCATCCCTGGGGAGCAGGTCGGCTCTGATCCCTGTGGGAGCAAGGCTTGCCCGCGATAGCTGTTTACCAATCAGCCCAGATAATCGGCCAGCCCGCGATAGCAGGTCAGCAGGTGATACGGCGTGGTGGACGGCATGTCCCGGCGGCTGACGATGCCGTCGGCGTCCAGGCATTCGTTCCAGCCCTTGGCATGCAGGAAATGCTGCTGCAGCGCCTGCAATTGACGCAGCAGCAGCCCCTGGTTGTCCGGGCGCAAGGTGAGTGCCCGCAAGTATTCCGCCTGGGCCCAGATGCGTTGGGTGGCATCGCGTGGGCCTGCCTGGGATCCCAAGGCCAGCATTGCACACACAGCACCGGAGTCCGGGGCGACGCCGCGTTGTTCGGTATGGCCGAAGCTGCGCTCCAGGGCGGTGTGCAACTTGCCGTTGCGCAACAGCGGCGATGAAGCCAGCAAGTAATACCATTCGAACTGGTGCCCCGGTTCGAACCAGTTATCCACAGCCTTGAGCGGCTTCTCCATCATCACGCGTTGCTGCGGCTCGATGAACTGCTTGGACATCCCGTCGCACAGGCTCAGCAACGCCTGGCGGACGTTGGCGTCTTCGCGGACCGAGAGCGTGGCGAGGAACGCTTCGGCCAGGTGCATCAAGGGGTTTTGCAACGGGCCGGATCCGGTCGTTGACCAATCGCGCTTGAGGCTGGCCTCGTAGAGACCGTCTGCACTGGCAAAACGCTTGGCAATGACCTCCAGGCTGGCGTTGAGCACCGATTCCACCAGCGGTTCGCGAACCTTGCCCCAGTAATGAGCGCAGGCGAACAGGATGAAGGCGTGGGTGTAGAGGTCTTTGCCGGTGTCCAGCGGCGCGCCTTGCGGGTCGATGCTGTAGAACCAGCCGCCATGCTCGGCATCGTGGAAATGACGCTGCAGCGAGCGGAACAGTGCGCTGGCCCGTTCCTCGGCCTGGGGCACTTCGCCAATCAGGCTGGCGAACACATACAGCTGCCGCGCACAGGCCATGGCGCGATAGCGCTGGGGTGGCAGCGGCGCATGTTCGGCATCCAGGGATTCATAGGGCAGCGCCAGTTCGGCATTCCAGCCCGGGCCCTGCCACATCGGCACGATCACGTCGTGAAAATGCTGACGCACCGTTGCAAACAGGGCAGTCAATTCAGGCTGGGGAGCGGGGCGGGAAGCATGAGGCATTGGCGGACGTCGTCACGGCTGGGGGCGATTGCGCGACATGGTAGCAGAGTGGCAGGCCTGGGGAGATGGGGCGGCTGTCAGGCCGCCTTCGCGAGCAAGCCCGCTCCCACAGGGATCGATCAAACTGTGGGAGCGGGCTTGCTGCCGAAGCCGCCCCGGCCAATCGAACCAATGGCGCCGCCGCTCGCGGCAACACCCGCACCAGGGCAAACCCGGCGCCATGCAACGCTGCTGTCGCCGCGACGAAGCCCGCCGCATAGGCCCACGGGCTCGACATGTTCGGCAGTTCCAAGCCGTGGGCCACGCCATGGAACAGCGCAAACAGTGCCGTCGCACCGACCGCCAGGCTCAATGGCGGACGCACCGCCAATGCCACCGCCAGGCCCAGGGCGAGCACCGAGGCGGCGATCCCGCTTTCCAGCGCTGGCAGCTCCAGGCCTTCAAAGCCCAGCAGGCCGCCGAGCAGCATCGTACCGACGAAGGTGCAGGGCAGCGCCCAGCGCGCGGCCCCTTGTTGTTGTGCGGCCCACAAACCGACAGCCAGCATTGCCAGCAAGTGGTCGAGCCCGCCGATGGGGTGGCCGAGGCCGGCGATCAGGCCATTGTCGCCATGGCCTGGGTGGGCGAAGGCCAGGGTCGGGGTCAGCAGCAGGGCGAGGGCGCCGAGGAGGCGTTTGAAGGTCATGGATAAGCTTCCTTGTGGTCAGTCGGAAAGATCAGGCGGCGGTCAGCAGACCCTGGCGCTCGATGAAGGCGATGATGTCGTCCAGGCCCTGGCCGGTCTTCTGGTTGCTAAACACAAAGGGCTTGCCGTTGCGCATCCGCCGGGTGTCGCTGTCCATCATTTCCAGGGATGCACCCACCAGCGGTGCCAGGTCGATTTTATTGATCACCAGCAGGTCGGATTTGCAGATGCCCGGCCCGCCCTTGCGCGGCAGCTTGTCGCCGGCCGAGACGTCGATCACATAGATGGTCAGGTCCGACAGCTCAGGGCTGAAGGTCGCCGACAGGTTGTCACCGCCCGATTCCACCAGGATCAGGTCCAGGTCCGGGAAGCGCCGGTTCAACTGGTCCACCGCCTCAAGGTTGATCGACGCGTCTTCGCGAATCGCCGTGTGCGGGCAGCCGCCGGTTTCCACGCCGATGATCCGCTCCGGCGCCAGGGCCTCGTTGCGCACCAGGAAGTCGGCGTCTTCGCGGGTATAGATGTCGTTGGTGACCACTGCCAGGTTGTAGCGTTCACGTAGAGCCAGGCACAGGGCCAGGGTCAGGGCGGTCTTGCCGGAACCTACCGGGCCGCCGATACCGACGCGCAGAGGTTGTGTATTCATGGGTGTCTCCTAGGAACGGAACAGACGGCTGTACTGGCGCTCATGAGCCATGCACGCCAGGGACAGGCCAAAGGCGGCGCTGCCGTAATGGTCGGGGTCGATGTTCGAGGCGTCGTGCTGAGCCTGTTGCAGCAGTGGCAGCAGTTCGCTGGTCAGGCGCTGGGCGGCTTGCTGGCCCAGGGGCAGGGTTTTCATCAGCACCGCCAGTTGGTTTTCCAGCCAGCTCCACAGCCAGGCGGCGAGGGCGTCCTGGGGGGTGATATGCCAGGCGCGCGCCGCGAGGGCCCAGCACAAGGCCAGGTGCGGCTCGCTGCGTTGTTCAAGAAAGTCCCGGGCGGCACGGTCGAGCTCCGGCAGGCCGGCGAGCAGTTGCTGCAACGAGTAGCCCATCTGCCGGCTTTCCTGATACAGCTCACGGGTTTCCCGGCTGGCGCGGTGTTCTTCGCAATGCAGCAGCAGGGCGTCCCAATCGTCAGCGGCTGCTGCGCTGCAGTGCGCCAGCAGCAAAGGCGCCTCGAAACGCGCCAGGTTCAGCAGCAATTGATCGCTGATCCAGCGACGGGCGTCGTCGCAATTCTTGACCAGGCCGTTGTCCACCGCCATCTCCAGCCCCTGGGAATAGCTGTAGCCGCCAATCGGCAATTGCGGGCTGGCCAGACGCAGCAGCGCCCAGGCCGGGTTCATGTGCGCACGCCAAACTGATGCAGGCGCGGCGCGTAGTTGAAATCTTCGTCGCCGTGCCGGGAGTGATGATGACCGCCGCCATAGGCGCCGTGTTCCGGCTGGAACGGGGCTTCGATGGGTTCGGCGCGGGCGCCCAGTTGCTCGAGCATCGCCTTGAGCACGTAATCGTCCAGCAGGCGCAACCAGCCATCGCCTACTTGCAAGGCGACATGGCGATTGCCCAGGTGATAGGCGGCGCGGGTCAGTTCAAACGCGTTGGCGCAGGTGACATGCAGCAATTGTTCGGCGCGAGCGCAGACGCGCACGATGCGCCCGTCTTCGGCCTGCAGGCATTCGCCGTCGTACAGCGGCGGTTGGCCTCGCTCCAGGAACAACCCCACGTCTTCACCCTCGGCACTGAAACAGCGCAGACGGCTTTTGCTGCGGGCGTCAAAGGTCAGGTGCAGCTCGGCGTCCCAGCGCGGTTGAGTGTCGATTCTGCGGTGAATCACCAGCATCGGAGTGCTTCCAGCAATGAACAGTGCTGTGTTTAGAGCAAGGGGCTTGCCAACCGAATGAGGTGTAGGAAATAGCTGGGATGGCGTTTCAGGATGGGGCGGATTGCGTGCCATGTTGGTGCGCGCCGAGATGTCGCGCACCATTATGCGACGGGCACAAAAAGAACCTGTGGGAGCGAGCCTGCTCGCGAAGGCGTCGGTTCAGTTGGCATTGATAGGGGCTGAGACTCCGCTATCGCGAGCAAGCTCGCTCCCACAGTGGGGTACATCCGGGGGTTTATTCGGTACTGCCCAACCCTTGCCAATGCTTGAGGCCAATAAAGATGAACCGCAGTTGCTGGGTAATCTTCGCCTGGGGCGTGAGGTGTTCGGGGAGGGCTTGGGCGGGTGGGTCGATGATGTCCGGCAGGGTGGCGAATACGCTCTTGACGATGAGGTCGGCCATCACGCCCAGGGCGGCCAGGTCCAGGTGCTGCAACTTGGGCATCAAGGCCAGGTCGGCGGCCAGGTCCGAGCTGATGTCTTCGCGCAGTTGGGCGATGGCCTGGCGCACCGGCAGGGAGCCGCCGTATTGCTCGCGGGCCAGGAACAGGAACTGCGATCGGTTGGCCTGCACCACATCGAGAAAGATCCGCACCGAGGCATCGATAATGCCGCCCATGACGAATTCGTTGTGGCGTACCAGGCGGATGGTTTCGCGGAAGGTCTGGCCGACTTCGCTGACCAGTGCCAGGCCCAGTTGGTCCATGTCGTCAAAGTGCCGGTAGAACCCGGTGGGCACGATGCCGGCTGTCCGGGTGACTTCCCGCAGGCTCAGGCTACCGAATCCCCGGCCACACTCCATCAAATGACGGGCTGCATCCATCAGGGCAATTCGGGTCTGTTGTTTCTGTTCGGCGCGGGGCAGCATCGCAGGGCTGGCTTCTGATTCACGGGAGCGACGCACTCTAGCAAATCGGCTTTGCCGACGTCGAACGGTAGAGAGGGGGGGGCGGGAAAACGAAGGGCTTGAAAAGTCAAAAGCCCGATTGCAGGAATCGGGCTTTTTTTTGGGCCATCATGGGCTCAGCTCACTGTGCCATTGCGTTCGATCGTGCGATCACCACCGCCTTCGGCCACGGTTTCGCCCAGTTTGGTGCGGGAAGACCCGTCTTCAGCAAGGGTCTGGCCAGGTGTGCGGTCAGAACCGTCGGCGGCGAGGGTTTGGCCAGGTGTGCGGTCAGAACCGTCGGCGGCGAGGGTCTGGCCAGGTGTACGGTCAGAACCGTCTTCAACCAGGCCTTTTTCTTCCAGGCGATCACGTCCGCCTTCGGCAACAGTCTGGCTGTAGACAGAGTGGCTGTCCTTGACCTGTGGTGTGGCTTGTTCGGAGGCTGGCAGTGCGAAGGCAGTCGAGGCCAGCAGTGAAAGGGACAGGCTCATCAGTAATTGGCGTTTCATGATCGTTGCTCCTTGGGGGGGCGATAAAGTGGGTACGAGGGCAATGCTACTCTCGATAAGTCGATATAAAAGTTCATAAACGCAATGGTAATAATCAACGGAATTGATTGTTCAGCGCGAAGGCTCTAGAACGGGCGTTTCCGAGGTGCCGTTTTGCACCGGGGTGGGTATTTTGTACCCACTACTGCCTCGTGAATGTGCGGATGCGGTAACAGTTTGTTGGCTGATCGGTCAGGATCCTGGCATTTTTTTTGTGCCGTTCATCGGCACCTGTAAGCTGTTTCACCAGTCCAACCCTTTATGACGAACCGGCTGCAGGTTCGTGTTTCCAGCGGCGTCGCGGTTGCGGACGCTGACTTGTCATCAGGAGCCTTGTGCATGACGCGCACCTCGAAAATCCTCGCCTGGAGCTTTGCCAGCCTTGTTGTCCTGCTGGCCGTGCTGGTCCTGGTCATCGCGTTCTTCGACTGGAACCGCATCAAGCCCACGCTCAATGCCAAGGTTTCCGAGGAGTTGCATCGCCCCTTCGCCATCAACGGCAATCTGGCGGTAGCCTGGCAGCGTGAGCCAGAGGAAGGGGGCTGGCGTGCCTGGCTGCCCTGGCCCCATGTGGTGGCCGAGGATTTGAGCCTGGGCAACCCTGACTGGTCGAAAACCCCGCAAATGGTCACGCTCAAGCGTGTCGAGTTGCGCGTGTCCCCCTTGGCCTTGCTGGCGCGGCGGGTGGCGATCCCGCGCATCGACCTGACGGAGCCCAATGCCAACCTGCAGCGTCTGGCTGACGGACGCGCCAACTGGACCTTCCAATTCGATCCGAAAGACCCGGACGCCGAGCCGTCCAGCTGGGTGGTGGACATCGGCGCCATCGGCTTCGACAAAGGCCACGTCACCCTTGATGACCAGACGCTCAAGACCCGGCTCGACCTGTTGATCGACCCATTAGGCAAACCCATCCCGTTCAGCGATATCGTCGGTGACAAGGCTGCCAAAAAAGCCCAGGACCAAGGCGCCACACCGCAGGATTACGCGTTCGCCTTCAAGGTCAACGGGCAGTATCACGGGCAAGCCCTGGCCGGCTCCGGCAAGGTCGGTGGTTTGCTGGCATTGCAGGATGCGTCACGACCCTTTCCGCTCCAGGCCCAGGCGACGATCGCCGCCACCCGCGTCGAGTTGGCCGGAACCCTCACCGATCCGATGAACCTCGGGGCCCTGGATTTGCGCCTGAAACTGGCCGGCAACAGCCTCGCCCATCTCTACCCACTGACCGGCGTGACCCTGCCGGATTCGCCGCCGTATGCCACCGATGGCCGCTTGATTGCCAAGCTGCATGAGCCGGGAGGGGCGCTGTTTCGCTATGAGGCGTTCAACGGCAAGATCGGCGACAGCGATATCCATGGCGACTTGGCCTATGTCGCCAGCCAGCCCCGGCCGAAACTCAGTGGCGCGCTGGTCTCCAATCAACTGCTGTTCAGTGACCTGGCGCCGCTGATCGGCGCTGACTCCAATGCCGAGCAAAAGGCCCGCGGCGGCGCCAGCAAGCAGCCGACTGGCAAGGTCTTGCCCGTGGAAGAGTTTCGCACCGAGCGTTGGAGTGTGATGGACGCCGATGTCGAGTTCACCGGCAAACGCATCGTCCATAGTGAGCAGTTGCCGTTCACCGACCTTTACACCCATCTGGTGCTCAACGATGGGCAGTTGAGCCTCGAGCCCCTGCGCTTCGGCGTGGCCGGTGGCCGCCTTGATGCACAGATCCGCCTCAACGGGCGCACCCGGCCCCTTGAAGGCCAGGCGAAGCTGACGGCGCGCGGTTTCAAGCTCAAGCAACTGTTCCCCGGTTTTGAGCCGATGAAAACCAGCTTCGGCGAATTGAACGGCGATGCCGATATCACCGGGCGCGGCAATTCGGTGGCGGCGTTGCTGGGCACTTCCAATGGCACGCTGAAAATGCTCATCAACGATGGTGCCATCAGTCGTGAGCTGATGGAGCTGGCGGGGCTGAACGTCGGCAACTACGTGGTGGGGAAAATCTTTGGCGACAAGGAAGTGAAGATCAACTGCGCGGCGGCGGACTTCGACATCAAGACGGGCCTGGCCACCACGCGCCTGTTCGTGTTCGACACCGAGAACGCGATCATCTACATCGACGGCACGGCGAATATGGCGAACGAACAACTGGACCTGACCATCACCCCCGAGTCCAAGGGCTGGCGCCTGATTTCCCTGCGCTCGCCGTTGTACGTGCGGGGCTCGTTCGCCAAGCCCGCCGCTGGGGTCAAGGCGGTGCCGCTGATGCTGCGCGGTGCCGGGATGGTGGCGTTGGGCG